>NZ_JBNDHT010000015.1:0-69573 GCF_056755115.1 Rhizobium sp. SVR5-2C
TAACAAGCGCAACTTCCGCGCTCTCTGGATCCAGCGCATCAACGCTGCCGTCCGCGAATTCGGCCTGACCTACGGCCGCTTCATCGACGGCCTGAACAAGGCTGGCATCGAAGTTGACCGTAAGGTTCTCTCCGACATGGCGATCCATGAGCCGGAAGCATTCGGCGCGCTCGTCGCAGCCTCCAAGAAGGCTCTCGAATACCTTAAGGAAGCCGGTACGAAGAACGAGTTTGAAGGCGCGGTCAAGTAACCAGCGCTTCCCAGGCTTTATGCTTCAATGATTTTGGGAAACCCGCGCTGGTTTGGGCTGGCGCGGGTTTTTCTTTCTCTGTACTCCTTTGCCCGGCCGGCGTCCGCCAGCCTCCAATTGCCCGCCTGATCCTGGACGGAAAGAATTGACGATGTCAGATATCGACCAGCTCAAATCATCGCTGCTTGCGGAAATTGCTGCCGCCAATGACGAAGCAGCGCTCGAGGCCGTACGCGTCGCCGCCCTCGGCAAAAAGGGCTCTGTTTCCGAGCTCCTGAAGACGCTTGGTGCGATGACCCCCGAAGAGCGCCAGACCAAAGGCGTTGCGATCAACAGCCTCAAGAACGAGGTGACGGATGCGATCGCCGCCCGCAAGGCGACGCTCAAGGAAGCGGCCGTCAATGCCCGTCTGAAGGCCGAGACGGTCGATATCAGCCTGCCGGTCCGGTCCTCTCCGGCGGAGCGCGGACGCATTCACCCGATCAGCCAGATCGTGGACGAGATTACCGCGATCTTCGGCGATATGGGCTTCTCCATTGCCGAAGGCCCGGACATCGAAACCGACTACTACAATTTCACGGCGCTGAATTTCCCCGAGGGCCACCCCGCCCGCGAGATGCACGACACCTTCTTCTTCAATCCGGATGAGAACGGCGAGCGCAGGGTGCTGCGTACGCATACCTCGCCGGTGCAGGTGCGCACCATGGAGGCGCAAAAACCGCCGATCCGCATCATCATCCCCGGCAAGACCTACCGCCAGGATTCGGATGCGACGCATTCGCCGATGTTCCACCAGGTCGAGGGCCTCGTGATCGACAAGAAGGCGAATGTCGCCAATATGCGCTGGGTCCTCGAGGAGTTCTGCAAGGCGTTCTTCGAGGTCGACAGCGTGACGATGCGCTTCCGCCCGTCGTTCTTCCCGTTCACCGAGCCGTCCTTCGAAGTCGACATCCAGTGCGACCGCTCCGGTCCGATCGTCAAGTTTGGCGAGGGCACCGATTGGATGGAAATCCTCGGCTGCGGCATGGTTCACCCGAACGTGCTCCGCTATGGCGGTCTCGATCCCGACGAATATCAGGGCTTTGCCTGGGGCATGGGGCTCGACCGCATCGCCATGCTGAAATACGGCATGCCCGACCTGCGCGACTTCTTCAACGCCGATATCCGTTGGATGACCCATTACGGCTTCCGCCCGCTCGACATGCCGACGCTGTTCGGCGGCCTGAGCGCTTAAGGGAGGATTGAGATCATGAAATTCACGCTTTCCTGGCTGAAGGATCATCTGGAAACCGACGCCACACTCGACGAGATCTGCGAGCGCCTTACGGCGATCGGGTTGGAGGTCGAGGACGTCGATGACAAGGCGGCCTTCAAGCCATTTGTCATTGCAAGGGTCCTGTCGGCGGAAAAGCATCCGCAGGCCGATCGCCTGAAGGTTCTTTCGGTCGATACCGGCAAGGGCGCGCCGATCCAGGTCGTCTGCGGGGCGCCGAATGCGCGCGCGGGGCTCGTCGGCGCGTTTGCGGCTCCCGGGACCTACGTTCCCGGCATCGATGTTACACTCTCGGTTGGCAACATCCGCGGCGTCGAAAGCCATGGCATGATGTGTTCCGAGAAGGAGCTGATGATCTCCGACAACCACGATGGGATCATCGACCTGCCAGAAGATGCGCCGGTCGGCACGAGCTACGCCGCATACGCCCATCTCGACGACCCGGTCATCGAGATCAACCTGACGCCGAACCGTCCGGACTGCACGAGCATCTACGGCATCGCGCGCGATCTGGCCGCTTCCGGCCTCGGCACGCTGAAGACGCGGGCAGCCCCCTCTTTTGCCGTCGACGGCGAGACGCCTGTCAGGGTCAAGCTCGATCTCGATGACGAAAAGCTTTGCCCGGGCTTTGCGCTTCGCCTCGTGCGCGGCGTCAAGAATGGTCCGAGCCCCCGCTGGATGCAGCAGCGTCTGCTGGCGATCGGCTTGCGCCCGATCAATGCGCTGGTCGACATCACCAACTACATGACCTTCGACCAAGGCCGGCCGATGCACGTCTTCGACGCCGCCAAGGTCAGCGGTAATCTCACCGTCCGCCGCGCGAAGGAAGGCGAGACCGTGCTGGCGCTCGACCAGCGTGAATACAAGCTTGGACCGAACAATGTCGTCATCGCCGATGCGGATGGTATCGAGTCGATCGGCGGCATCATGGGCGGCGAGCATTCGGGCTGCGACGAGGCCACAACGGACGTGCTGATCGAGTCCGCGCTTTGGGATCCGATGAACATTGCGAAATCCGGCCGTGGGCTCGGCATCATCACCGATGCCCGCTACCGCTTCGAGCGCGGCGTCGATCCGGAATACATGCGACCTGGTCTGGAGCGCACGACGGAACTGGTGCTCGAACTCTGCGGCGGTACGGCCGCCAAGGCCGATGTCGTCGGTTATAAGGGCTATGAGCCCAAGATCGTCGACTTCCCCTTCTCCGAGGTCAAACGCCTGACAGGTCTTGAGGTTTCCACTGAAGAGAGCACCGAGATCCTGACGCGTCTCGGCTTTAAGGTGTCCGGTTCGGGCGAGCGCGTTTCTGTCGCCGTTCCTTCCTGGCGCCCGGATGTGGATGGCAAGGCCGACCTCGTTGAGGAAATCATGCGCATCCACGGGGTCGACAACATCAAGCCTGCGCCGCTGGAGAGCCATGCCGCCGTCAACGGCAAGATCCTGACGACGCTGCAGATCCGCACCCGCACTGCCAAGCGTGCGCTTGCCTCGCGCGGCATGCTGGAGGCAGTCACCTGGTCCTTCATTTCCGAAGAGCAGGCGAAGCTCTTCGGCGGCGGATCGTCGGCGCTGAAGCTTGCGAACCCGATTGCGGCTGAAATGTCCGACATGCGCCCGTCGCTGCTGCCGGGTCTGCTGACGGCCGCTCAGCGCAATGCCGACAAGGGTTATGGCGACGTCGCGATTTTCGAAGTCTCCGGCGCTTATGAGAGCGACCGTCTCGAAGGCCAGCGCCGCGTCGCCGGCGGTGTCCGCCGTGGAACCGCCTCGCTTTCAGGCGCAGGCCGCATGTGGTCGAACAATGGCAAGGGCGGCGGCAAGCCCGTCGATGTCTTCGACGCCAAGGCGGATGCGCTGGCTGTCATAGAAGCCTGCGGCCTGCCGATGAGCAATATCCAGATCGAGCAAGGTGGACCGGAATGGTACCACCCCGGACGCTCCGGCACGATCAAGATGGGACCCAAGGTCATCCTCGGCTATTTCGGCGAGTTCCACCCGTCGACGCTCGAAGCGCTCGATGTGTCCGGCGCTCTCTGCGGCTTCGAAGTTTATATCGACGCGATGTCCGAGCCGAAGCAGAAGGCGACGCGGACCAAGCCGGCGCTGGAGCTTTCGCCCTTCCAGGCAGTCAAGCGCGACTTCGCGTTCGTCGTCGACAAGTCGGTGGAAGCCGGTTCCATCATCAAGGCCGCTTCCGGCGCCGACCGCAAGCTGGTGACGGCAGTCAACGTCTTCGACATATTCGAGGGTGCTTCGCTTGGCGAAGGCAAGAAATCGGTCGCTGTCGAAGTGCAGATCCAGCCGGTCGAGCGGACGCTGACGGACGAGGATTTCGAAGCCCTGACTGAGAAGATCGTGGCGAATGTCACGAAATTCACCGGTGGCGTGCTGCGAAGCTGATTGCTCCCATAAAAAGAAAAGCCGGCGATTGCCGGCTTTTTACAATTGTCGCTCCGGAAAAAGAGCGCTCTTCCATTTGCATCACGCCGCGCGATTGGCCTTCTGGTTCGCGGCGGTGACGGCGAGTTTCGTGAGCGTCTTGTCGGTTGCCGTCTCTTCCTGCAGCGTCTGGTCGAGCAGGGCGACGGCGTCTTTGTAGCCGAGGGTCTGCGCCCAGGTCTTCAGCGTGCCGTAGCGGGCGATTTCGTAATGTTCGACGGCCTGTGCCGCAGAGATGAGCCCCGCATCGACGGCGGCCGTCCCCTTGAATTCGTCCATGATCTCTTCGCCTTCGGCGATGATGCCCTGGATCGCCTCGCAGGTCTTGCCCTGGGCACGCTTGCCAGCCATCTCGAACACCTGCTGCAGGCGCTCGACGTGGCCCTCGGTTTGTTCTTTGTGCTTTTCAAAGCCCGCCTTCAACTCGGCGGATTGGGCGGCTCGTGCCATCTTCGGCAAGGCGCGCAGGATCTGCCGCTCGGCATAGTAGATATCCTTCAGGGTATCGTGAAAGAGATCTTCGAGTGTTTTTTCCTTGGCCATTTCTTCGATCCTTGCTGTGTGGGGTTTGAGGAACCCTAAAAGAAGCGATCGGCTTCGAAATTGTTCCGTAAAGTGCGCAATTTCCGGGTGGCTCCGGCCGAGCGGCGAGGTAGGCTCGTGCCGGCGATGAGGAGAGTCGGATGAAGAAGCCGGGATCGATGAAATCTCTCGAGGACATGGGGCGAGTGCGGCTCTCAAAGAATTTTTTCTTCCGCGATTTTCTGCATTCGGAGATCGCGGATTTCTATCGCATCCCGAACATTCCGGACGAGCCGGAGCTTGCGGTCGAGGCAGGAAAACGGCTGTGCGAGGAACTGCTGGAGCCGTTACAGGCGACCTTCGGCCGGCTGCATATCCGCTCCGGCTACCGCGCTGCCGCCGTCAATGCGTTCGGAAACAAAAACAAGCTCAATTGCTCGACCAATGCCTCGACAGCCGCGGACCATATCTGGGACCTGCGCGACTTCGATGGCTGTATGGGTGCGACAGCCTGTATTGTCGTGCCGTGGATGGTCGATAACTACAGCAATGAGGAGGACTGGCAGAAGCTTGCGTGGTGGATCCACGACCACCTGCCTTATGCCGCGCTCTGCTTCTTTCCGAAGCTATGGGCCTTCAACATTCAGTGGCATGAACGGCCGAAGCGTGTGATCCAAAGCTACGTCCGGCCGCGAGGCATCCTGACCAAGCCCGGCATGGCGAACTGGGAAGGCGACCATTCAGAATTCTACGAGGGCTTTCCGACGGTCAGAAATTGATGCGGTAGCGAATGTGCCCGTCGTTCTCGACGTAGCTGTCGTAGAGCGCGCGCGCCGTCTTGTTCTCTTCGCTCGTATGCCAGTAAAGCCGCGACCAGCCGTTCTTCTTGGAAAGCGAAACGAGGTCATCCATCAAAGCCCGGCCCGCCCCTCTGCCGCGGGCGGCGGGATCGACGAAGAGATCTTCGAGATAGCAGTCCTTGCCGTGAATCCATGTGCCCTCATGCGTCAGTGACAATGTGAAGCCCATCACCTTGCCGTCGACTTCCGCAACGCGCATGAAGATTGCCGACGCCGGATCGAAAACCCGGCGCCATGTCGAATCGGTGATGGCCTCGTCGACCGCGACTTCGTAGAACGCGAGGTAGTCCTTCCAGAGTTCGCGCCAGCGCGCTTCATCGTCTCTCCTCGCATCACGGATCGTCACGGTCATCGCGTCACTCCTCAGGCTCCCGCCTTGTCGAGCACCCTCATCGCTTCCTCTGAAAGCTGAAGCGTTGCCGCCTTCACAAGGCTCTCAAGCTGCGCAAGGCTCGTAGCACTGGCGATCGGCGCCGTCACGCCTTTCTTGTTGAGAAGCCAGGCGATCGAGATTTCCGCAGGCTTGGCGCCGGTCTCAGCGGAGATCTGATCGAGGGCGGCCAGGATGCGCACGCCCTTGTCATCGAGATATTGCGAGACGCGGTTTTCGCGCGCCTTGCCTTCCGTGTCGGCCTTGCTGCGATATTTACCGGAGAGGAACCCGGCTGCCAGGCTGAAATAGGTGATGACGCCGATGTCCTCCTTGACACAGAGATCGGCAAGCGGACCCTCGAAGCTTGAGCGCTCATAGAGATTGTATTCAGGTTGCAGCACATCGTAGCGCGGAACACCGGCCTTCTCGGCGGCATCAAGAGAGGCTCGAAGCTGGCTGGCATCGAGGTTTGAAGAACCGATCGCGCGAATCTTGCCCTGTTGCTTCAGCTTGGCAAAGGCGCCAAGCGTCTCTTCATAAGGCGTATTCTCGTCGGGCCAATGGGACAGATAGAGGTCGATATAATCCGTCTGCAGGCGGCGGAGAGAATCCTCGACGGCCTTAAGGATATATTGTTCCTTGAGCGTCCTGCCTTGCCCCATGTCGGAGCCGACCTTGGTGACGATGATCGCTGTGTCACGCGAGCCCTTTTTCTCTTTCAGCCATTTGCCAATGATCTCCTCTGAATCGCCGCCCTTGTTTCCGGGCACCCAGGAGGAATAGACATCGGCCGTATCGATGGTGTTGAGACCCGCGTCGAAAAAGGCATCGAGAATATCGAAGGAGGTCTTCTCGTCCGCCGTCCATCCGAAGACATTGCCGCCGAAGACGATCGGGGAGATTGAAAGACCTGTTTTTCCAAGCCGGCGCATTTCCATGGCGCGCTCCTAAATTACTGATTTAACTGAAAGTGCAGACGCGACAGAACGCCGCCGGGAGTAAACTAGCGCAGTTTCGAAGCGCGCGAAACCAAACTTCCGTGAATTGCGCCAGCGCCATTGCGTGAACTCAACCCGCTGAATAAGGTTGCCCTCATTCAAGCTCAGGGAGGCTCAAGCCATGCTACGTTTCGGTATCATCTCGACGGCAAAGATCGGCCGCGAACTTGTCGTTCCCGCCATTCAGGATGCGGAAAACTGTGTTGTCACCGCCATTGCCAGCCGCGACCTTAAAAAGGCGCGGGAAATGGCCGATCGTTTTTCCGTACCGCACGCCTTCGGCTCTTATGAAGAGATGCTCGCTTCCGACGCGATCGATGCCGTCTATATTCCGCTGCCGACGTCGCAGCATGTCGAATGGACGATCAAGGCGGCCGACGCCGGTAAGCACGTGCTTTGCGAAAAACCGATCGCACTCAAGGCCGATGAGATCGACAGCCTGATCGCCGCCCGCGATCGCAACAAGGTCCTGATCACCGAGGCCTATATGGTCACCTACACGCCGGTCTGGCGGAAGGTTCGTGCTCTGCTGGCCGACGGCGCCATCGGCCGCCTGCGCCATGTCCAGGGCGCATTCACCTATTTCAACCGCGATGCCGGCAACATGCGCAACATTCCCGAGCTCGGTGGCGGCGGACTGCCCGATATCGGCGTGTACCCGACGATCAGCACGCGCTTCGTCACCGGCAAGGAGCCGCTGCGCATCCAGGCCGTGACCGAACGCGATCCGGACTTCGGTACCGATATCTATTCGAGCGTGAAGGCCGATTTCGGCGATTTCGAGCAGAGCTTCTATATTTCCACCCAGATGGCAGCGCGTCAGGTCATGGTCTTCCACGGCACGGATGGCTTCATCGAGGTCAAGTCGCCCTTCAATGCGGACCGCTATGGCGCCGAGGAAATCGAACTCACCAACCGCAACCATTCGGAGTCGCAGATTTTCCGTTTCCCCGATAGCCGCCAGTACAAGTGTGAGGCCGAAGCTTTCGCCCGCGCTGCAAAAGGCGAAAAGGAAGAGGTTGTAACGCTCGAAAGCTCGAAGCTGAACCAGAAGGTGATCGACGCGATCTACCGCGCCAGCGAGAAGGACGGCTGGGAACCCGTCTGATTATTCGCTGCGAAAGACGAAGCGCGAATAACCGAAAAAGCTGAAGACCATCGATGCGGCGGTGGCTAGCACCATCGCCGCCAGCGGCTGCAGGGCCGGAAGCAAGAGCAGCAGGGCGGCGTAGAGGCCATAGTTCAAGACAGCCGCAATCAGCAGGATCGCGAAGATGCCGGGGCGTCCGATCGACAGCCGCTTTCCAAGCGTGAGATCGATGCGTTGCAGCATCGCAAGCATAATGCAAAGGCTCGCAAGAAGGCTCACTGTCCGCGTCAGGAGCGGGCCGAACGCAGCATTCAGTAATAAATGGAAGAATAGCGCATCTGCCGTCAGTCCGAGCAGCAACAATGCGGCAAAGCGCAGAAGCAACTCACTTCGGTTGGCAGAGATATCATCAGCCATTGATCGCCAGCATGCCGGCAACAATGAAAGCCGCGCCAATGACGTAACGCACAGTGAGGGCTTCCCCAAGAAAAACTTGCGCCAGCAGAGGCACGAAGCAGAATGTCAATCCCATGAAGGAATAGGCGATCGTCAGCGGGACGGCTTTCAGAACGTAAATCCAGATAACTGTCCCAAGCCCATAGAGGAGCAGTGCTGCGAGCAGCACGGGATTGAGAAGCAGCGCGAGGATATTACGGGCACTGAGCTCACCTGCAGTGGCGCTCGTCAGTTTGAACAGCACCTGACCCGAAGCGATCAGAAGCGGTGTGCCGACGAGCCCAATCCAGGTACCCGCTGAAAATGTGGAAAGCATCGAACCGTCCTTCAATCGGCTGTGTCCCTCTCTTCCAAATAGAAGATGTCACGGCCGATATCCTCGCAGACGTAAACTGGCGGCACGGGCTGAACCGCTCTCAGGAACGAATGCGTATAGGGGAAGAAGTTGAAGTGTGGATTGAACGTATAGCGGTACTCGCGTTCCCGCGGCACGACGATGATGAGGCGGCGTCTTGCGATCCGTCGTAGTTCTGCGACTGCCTGCCGGTAGTCGAGAATATGTTCGATGACATGCGTGCAGATAACCGTGTCGAACTCCGCGTCGGCGAAGGGGAGGGTTTCGACCTTGGCCGCAACATACTCGATGCCGGACAGGCGGGATGCGTCGTCTATCACGAAATCGACGCCCGTGAGCCGGCGGAGCTTCGAATGCGCCGATTGAATGCGGCTGAGCAGTGCGCCCGTGCCGCAGCCGATGTCGCAGACACTCTCTCCCGCGATAGATCCGAGAATGCGGCTGATACACGCCGCCGAATTGTCGGTGCCTTCGTGAACGCGAGGGTGGTTGCGGTAAAGCTCAGCATATTCCTCTGCCGAAAGGAACGGCGCACGCTCGCGAAACCTCGCCAGATGCTTGATGTGGTCGCCCCAGACACGCTGCGCGGCCCAGCGGAAAGCTCCGGAATCGCGCGCAAACGGCGGCAGAATGTCTTCCAGCACGAAACGAATGCGGTTTGTGGTTTCTCTGTTCATGGAAACGGCGTCACCTTTAAGCGGAATCAACTATGCGATACGGGCGGCCCGGCCGCCTTGCGCAGCATCAATGGGCTTTTCTGGCTTTGTACTCTGGCTCGGCGCGGTAATGTCGAGGTAGTGGATCCGCAGCTGCTCGGCACGCGAGCGCGCGACTGAATCAAGGATCAGGCCTGCCGTGAAAACCATGAAAGAGATCATCATCAGCGCCATGGAAAGAACCCATGTCGGCATGCGGTTGACAAGGCCCGTTTCGAAATACTCCGCCAGCACCGGCGCCATGAAGCCAAGGCTCGACAACATGGAGAACGCGCTGATGAGGCCGAAGAACGCAAAGGGCCGCGTTTCCTTCATCAGCATGGCGAACATCCAGAGGATTTTGCCGCCGTCCTTGAAGGTCGATAGTTTCGAGTGCGAGCCATCGGGACGTCGGCCGTAATCGAGTTCCAATTCAGCGACCGGCAGTTTGAGCCGGGATGCATGCACGGACATTTCGGTCTCGATCTCGAAACCACCGGAAACGGCCGGGAAGCTTTTGACAAAACGACGCGAGAAAGCCCGGTAACCTGAGAAAATATCGGTGAAATCCGGCCCGAAGATCGTGCGGTAGAGAATGTTGAAGATGCGGTTGCCGAAAGCATGCCCGTTGCGTCCTGCATCCGAGTGAACGCCGCGTCGCGTTCCGATCACCATATCGGCGCGTTCTGTCACCAGTGTGCGGATCAGTTCTTCGCCGTCCTCCGGCGCATAGGTGCCGTCGCCATCGGCCATCAGATAGACGTCTGCGTCGATATCGGCGAACATGCGGCGCACGACATGACCCTTCCCCTGCCGCCGTTCGCGCACGACGGAAGCACCGGCCAGCATGGCGTGGAGCGCGGTTCCATCAGTCGAATTGTTGTCGTAGACGTGGATCTGCGCATGGGGCAGTGCTGCCTTAAAACCGCGAACGACCGCGCCGATCGTCGCCGCTTCATTGTAGCAAGGCAGCAGTACGGCAATGTTCAGGGTCTGCGATCGCGTCATTGTCGTGCTCGCCACTATTGGTTGGCACATAGTCTAAAACACACGGCGTTAATAAGACCCTACGGTCCAGAAAGAAGTCGGCTGCCAGACCGCACGCTTTACACTTTCTTGATCTGCAAGAGCTAAGTTTCGCGCGGCTTAGGGCGGGATGAGCTTGAATGGCGAACGTCGCAGGAATGACCGGCAATTCAACTTCCAGAACTCCGCCGTCCGTCGGGTGGCTTGCAACTGCGCGCAAGCTGCTCACGCGCCTGTGCCCGTCAGTGTTCATCTACAGTGCCGTGCTGATCGCAAGCATTTTGCCGGTGAAGCTGATCGGCGCGAAGGACTATGTTGGACCGGACAATGACGATGGCATGCGGCTCGTCGAAGTGCGGGATTTTCTTTCCGGCCAAGGCTGGTTTGATTTGATGCAATACCGCCTGGGTGTCGACGGGACGCCGATGCACTGGTCGCGGCTCATCGATCTGCCGATCGCGGCACTCATCAAATTCTTCGGGTTGTTTTTGGCTGGCGAGCAGGCAGAAGCTGTCGCACTTGCGATCTGGCCCGTGTCGCTCATCATCCCGCTCATGCTTGCAATGGCAATTGCGGGCCGCCGGATTGGCGGTGCGCCTGCCATGCACATTTCGCTGGGGATGACAGCGTTGGGGGTCTGGACCACCAGCCGCTTCATGCCAGGCGCGATCGACCATCACAACGCGCAGATCGGGCTCGTTGCGATGATGACGGCAATGCTTCTCGATGAGAGGCATCGCATCCGGAGCTATGTCATCGCCGGCCTGACTGCGGCGCTGGCGATCGCCATCGGGGTCGAGACAACGCCTTTCGTCGCTGCGGTCTGCATCGTCGTCGCTCTTCATTGGGCCGTAGAAGGACAAGCCTTCCGCAATGCGGCCAGCGCTTTCGGACTGACGCTTGCGCTGGCCATCAGCGTCCTGTTCTTTTCAACAGTAGCGCCGCATCTGTACTCGACCGTGACTTGCGACAATTTTTCGCTTGGATTCTATAGCCTTGCGGCAATCGGGGGCGGCCTCCTTGCGGTTGCCGCAACCTTGGCAAGCCGGTCATCACGAACGAGCCGTTTCGTTGCGCTCGGCGGCATCGGCATCGCGGTCGCGGCCTCCGCCGTCGTGATTGCACCCCAGTGCCTGCATAATCCGCTGGATGATCTTGACCCGATGCTGGTCAAGCTCTGGCTGAACAATATCTCCGAGGCGCGCTCTGTTGTTGCCATGATCCGCGCCGAGCCGTTTGGCGTCGGCGCCCTTTATGCGGTCGGCCTCCTGGGCATTGCTGTTTGCGCGTTCAGGATTCTCTATCGCGACAGGGTGCGAGTCCACGCCATTCTGCTTTTCCTGCTTGCCGTCTGCTGGGGCATCGGTCTCGTGCAGGTGCGGGGGGTCCCTTTTGCAAACCTGATCGCGATTCTGCCGCTCGCGCTGCTCGTCATCGATATCCGCCGCATTTCGAACAACGACCGCGAAAATGTCGTGGTCGCGTTTTGCTACATCACGCTGGTACTTGCGAGCGTGCCGGCCGTCTGGGCCGTCGGCGGAGCCCTCATCGAAATGCAGAGGCAAACGCAGGAGGCGAAAGAGGACGAAAACAAGCCTTCATGCAGATCGAGAGAGGCTCTTGCGCCGCTCAATGCAATGCCTGTCGGCATGGTGGCGGCCTCATCTGAACTCGGCGTGCCGATTCTTCGCTTCACCGGCCAGCACGTTCTGACCGCTCCGTACCATCGCAATCCGCAAGGCATGCTGACGGAGATGCATATCGGCCTCTCCGAGCCGCACGATGCGGAGGCCTTTTTGAAAGGGGCAGGTGTCAGTGTATTGGCTTTCTGCCCGAGCGACATTCCGACCATGCAGTTTGCGAAACTGAAGCCGGAGGGCCTCTATTCGCAATTGGCGAAGGGGAATGTGCCATCGTACCTTCAGCCGGTTCCCAAGGCCGAGGGTTCCGGTGTGCAGTTCTTCCTTTTTAAACCGGAAAATTGATCGGCAATCCGATGCTTGCTGATCTTTCCCTTCGCTTTCGCTAGAAAGAAGGGATGAGCAACGTCTTTGATACCGATTCGCCCACGAACCTGACCGAATATTCGGTCTCCGAACTTTCGGGATCGATCAAGCGCACCGTCGAAACTGCTTTCGATCAGGTGCGGGTACGGGGCGAAATCTCCGGTTACCGTGGGCCGCATTCATCCGGTCACGCGTATTTTTCGCTGAAAGATGACCGCGCGCGCATCGATGCCGTCGTCTGGAAGGGCACGTTCTCGCGGCTGAGGTTCCGTCCGGAAGAGGGCATGGAAGTGATTGCCACCGGCAAGGTCACGACCTTTTCGGGCTCATCGAAGTATCAGATCGTCATCGAAACGCTGGAGCCCGCGGGTGCCGGCGCACTGATGGCATTGCTCGAGGAGCGCAAGCGCAAGCTCGGCGCCGAAGGTCTCTTCGACGCAACGCGCAAGAAGCGTTTGCCATTCATGCCGCAGGTCATCGGCGTCGTGACCTCGCCCACCGGCGCCGTCATTCGCGATATCCTACATCGCATCTCCGATCGCTTCCCGGTCCATGTCATCGTCTGGCCGGTCAAGGTGCAGGGCGACGGTTCCGGCGCGGAAGTGGCGAACGCCATCCGCGGCTTCAATGGTTTTCAGTCGGGTGGCGAGATGCCGAGGCCGGACGTGTTGATCGTTGCCCGCGGCGGGGGAAGCCTTGAAGATCTGTGGTCCTTCAACGACGAAATCGTCGTACGCGCAGCGGCAGAAAGCGACATTCCGCTTATCTCCGCGGTCGGGCATGAAACGGACTGGACGCTGATCGATTATGCCGCGGATGTACGGGCGCCTACGCCGACCGGGGCCGCGGAAATGGCCGTTCCCGTCAGGGCTGAACTCGAAGCGCAGGTTTCGGCGCTTTCAGCCCGTCTGCAGGTCTGCACAAGCCGGCAGATGGACCACCGGCGTCAGTCCGTTCGCGCGCTTATGCGGGCGTTTCCATCGCTTGACCAGCTGCTTGCGCTGCCGCGCCGTCGTTTTGACGAGGCGGCCGCAGGCCTTGGCCGCGGGCTGGAATTGAATACCATCAACAAGCGCCGCAGCTTCGAGCGGATCGGGTCGCATTTGAGGCCGGAGGTTCTTTCCAGCCGCATCGTTGAGCGCCGCCAGGTGCTTGCAGAGCGGATGACGCGAGCCGAGCGCATGGTCGAGAGGCTGATCGATCGTTCGAAATCCCGCGTTGCCCGCGCCGATGCCGTCTTTGTTTCGCTACCGGGGCGCCTGCGGACTCAGACGGCGCGGGTGCGCGACCACCTCGCAAATCTTTCCCGTCACGCTGACACCGCCGTCCGCCATCAGCTGGTGCGGGCGAAGGGAGAGCTTGCGGCACACGATCGCGTGCTGCAGTCGCTGTCCTATAAGAATGTCCTGAAACGCGGCTATGCCGTCATCCGGGACGATGAAAACCGGCCGGTCTCCCAGGCCGCAGCGCTTTCGCCCGGGGCCGCCATTGCGATCGAGTTCGCCGACGGGAGCGTCGGTGCCGTCACGACCGAAGGCGGCGCGCCACCCGCAGCGCGGAAGCGTTCTCCGAAATCGGAAGAGCCATCCGCTCCGCCGAAGCAGGGCAGCCTTTTCTAGCGTCAGGACCCTGTTCGCAAGGGGCTGCACGCCGCCTGACTATTCGAATTTCGCCAGAAATTTGCGGAGCAGGGCGTCGAGCGCCGCTTTTTCTTCATCGCTCAGGTTTTCCGTGAGCCGCTGCTGATTGGCGACATGCGCGCCAACCGCGGCCTCGACCGCTGCGAAACCCTTATCCGTCAATGCAATCAGCACGCTTCGCCGGTCGTCCGGATTGAGAATGCGTTCGGCGAAACCCGCTTTCTCGAGCTGATCGATGCGGTTGGTCATCGTTCCGGAGCTCACCATCGTCATCGCCAGCAGATCGCCTGGCGAAAGGCGATAAGGCTCGCCGGAACGCCGAAGCGTCGCCAGCACGTCGAAGGCGGACGATGAGAGCCCATACTGCAGCAGGACTTGCTCGACCTCGCGGCCAAGATGCGTCGTCAGCCGATTCAGCCGTCCCAGTATGCCCATGGCCTCGACATTCAGGTCCGGCCGCTCGTGACGCCATTGCGACAGGATTTTATCGACGCGGTCTGTTGCTTTTTCATTCATGGAAAAGCGATAGCACGACATCTCTTGACGTCAAGATAAATGACGCTATTCTATATTTATCTTGACGTAGAGATTCTTGAGATGAAGAAAAGCAGCCTGTATGCGGCCGATGTCCTGGCGACCGCCCTTGCACCGGCAATCTGGGGAAGCACGTACTTCGTGACGACCGAATTCCTGCCTGCCGGTTATCCGCTGACTGTCGCAATGCTCCGCGCTTTGCCTGCCGGTCTTCTGCTGCTTGCCATCGTCCGCCGCCTGCCATCCGGCATCTGGTGGGGCAGGGCCTTCATTCTCGGCGCGCTGAACTTCTCGTTCTTCTGGGCGATGCTTTTCGTTTCGGCCTACCGCTTGCCCGGCGGCGTGGCAGCGACGGTCGGTGCTGTGCAGCCGTTGATCGTCATTGCGCTCTCTCGCCTTCTTCTTGGACGGCCGGTACGGCTGCTGGCAGTCGGTGCAGGGCTGGTGGGCATGGCCGGCGTGGCGCTCTTGGTGCTGACACCCAAGGCTTCGCTCGATCCGATCGGTGTTGCCGCAGGCCTTGCAGGCGCAGTCTCCATGGCGTTCGGAACGGTGCTGACACGCCGTTGGGCGCCGCCGGTTTCGAACCTCACCTTCACGTCATGGCAATTGACGGCAGGTGGTCTTCTGCTGCTGCCGGTCGCCTTGCTTTTCGAACCGGCGCTTCCGATGCCGACCACGGCAAATGTGCTCGGCATGGTATATCTGGGATTGATCGGCGCGGCCGTCACCTATGCCTTGTGGTTTCGAGGATTATCGCGGATCGAGCCGTCGGCGGCCGCGTCGCTCGGGTTCTTGAGCCCGATTGTGGCGACGCTTCTCGGCTGGCTGGCGCTTGGCCAGGGCTTGACGCCCGCGCAGGCTCTCGGCTTTGCGCTCGTGCTCGCGAGCGTCTGGATCAGTCAAAGGGCGATGGTGCCTGTCAGGCCCATTCACCCTGGCGCATCACCGGAACCCGCGAGCCGTCCTGCCTGATGCCATCGATATCGACCTTGTCGGAGCCGATCATCCAGTCGATATGGATGAGGCTGGAGTTGCCCCCCTGCGCCTTGATCTGGTCTTGGCTGAGGCTTGCGCCGTCGAGGAAGCATTTCGAATAGCACTGGCCAAGCGCAATATGGCACGAGGCGTTTTCGTCGAAAAGCGTATTGTAGAACAGAATCCCGCTTGCCGAGATCGGCGACGAATGCGGCACGAGCGCCACTTCACCAAGACGGCGCGCGCCTTCATCCGTATCCAGCACATTGTTCAAGACTTCCGCGCCGCGCGAAGCCTTGGCCTCGACAATTCGGCCGCCTTCAAAGCGGACCTGGATATTGTCAATCAGCGTGCCCTGGTGCGACAGCGGCTTGGTGCTTGACACATGGCCCTCGACGCGCAGCGCATGCGGCGTCGTGAAGACTTCTTCCGTCGGAATGTTCGGGTTGCAGGCGACGCCGTTCTTGGCGACCGAAGAGCCGCCATGCCACTCATGGCCATCGGCAAGGCCAACGGTCAAGTCCGTGCCAGGTCCCCTGAAATGCAGGGCGGCGAAGCGCTGGTCATTCAGCCAGGATGAGCGCTTGGCAAGGTCGGCATTGTGCTCGTTCCAGGCCGCGATCGGATTACCGAGATCGACGCGCGACGCGGCGAAAATCGCCTTCGCGAGCTTGGCAACCGCGATGGATTCCGGATCGTCGGGAAACACGACCTTTGCCCAGGATGGGTTCGGGTAGGAAACGATGTTCCAGTTGATGTCGAAGTTCGAAATCTTTTCGAGCGCGGGTTTGTACGCGGCGGAATTCGCCCGGTTGGCGCGGCCGACCTTGTTCGGATCCTGTTCGGAAAGCAGCATCGGGTTGTCGCCGGCAATTGCCAGTCGCGCAGCACCGTTCTGATAGGCTTTCGCCATGCCCTCGTACAGCCAGCCGGAGGCGCGGTCGAACCCTTCATCGCTGCCGTACCGGTAACGGGCAAGCGTCGTCTCTTCGTCGGAATAGAAGGCGGTCACGAGACCGGCGCCGGCCATATAGGCTTGCTCGGTGATCAGCCGGACTAGAGGCAAGGCGACAACCGGCGCGGTTATCACCAAGTCCTGACCTTGCTGAAGATTGAGGCCCACCTTGACCGCGACTTCCGCGAGCTTCTTCAGCTTGACGGGATCGACGGAATTCTGGCTCTGGGGCATAAAGGTCATGGTCGACTATCTCCTGCAATCAACTCTCAAGATGCCAGACTTAGACCGCTTTGCGGCGGAAATGAAGCTGGGCGTTCGATTTGCCTAAGCGATCAGCGGCGCTGCCTTGGCATTCAGGGTTTTTAGGGCATCACGCGGCGCAAGGCGCACCTGCAATCCCCGCTGACCGCCATTCATGTAGACCAAGGGCTCGGCTAATGCTGCCTCCTCGATCGCCGTTGGAACCAGCTTTTTCTGTCCGAAAGGACTGATGCCGCCGACGTGATAGCCGGTCAGCCTCTCGGCGTCGGCAGGCTTCATCATGTTTGCAGACTTGCCGCCGAAGGCGCCCGCAAGCTTCTTCATGCTGACCTCGTGATCGGAGGGGACCACGACGCAGACGGGCCTGCCATCCACTTCCGCCATCAACGTTTTCAGCACCCGACGCGGCTCTTCGCCGAGCGCTTCGGCGGCCTGCAAGCCGACGCGTTCTGCATTCGGATCATAATCATAGCTATGCACGGTGAAGCTGACGCCCGCTTTTGTGAGAAACTGTGTAGCGCGCGTCGTCTTCGACATTGTTACTTTTCGAGTTCCGCCGCGTAGCTTTCGGGCTTGAAGCCGACCAGCAGCTTGCCGTCCGTTTCCAGAACCGGCCGCTTGATCATCGAGGGCTGCTCGAGCATCAGCCCGATTGCTTTTTCCTTTGTGAGGTTTTCGCGGTCGGCCTCCGGCAGTTTGCGGAAGGTCGTTCCGGCGCGGTTGAGAACCGTTTCCCATCCGGCTTTTTCGACCCATTGCTCCAATCGGGAGCGATCGATACCCACGGCTTTGTAATCGTGAAAATCATAGGCGACGCCATGGTCTTCCAGCCAGCCGCGCGCCTTCTTCATCGTGTCGCAGTTCTTGATCCCATAAATGGTGGCAGTCATCTTAATCCTCGAGCGTTCCGGCCTTGCGCAACCCCTTACTGGGCTGGTCGCAGGCAATCTTCATCAGGTCCGCACGCCGGCGCACCAGACGATCGGAAACACGTGTGACGATGAGGCCGGCTTGCGGCGCTCGAATTTCGATGCCGCCATCCGCCAGGCCAGGCCGCGTGACGATCGTTGCCAGCAGGTCGCCCTCTGCAACTCTTTCGCCGATATTGCGGTGAAACAGAAGCGCGCCGGATTCCGGCGAGCGGATCATCTCGATATTATCCAGCGGCACTGCTGGGCCGGAGAACGCACCTAGAGAAACTCCGGCGTCTCTGACGATGCCACGGGCAGCGAGGAACCGCCAAAGACCCTCTGCATCCCTCCTGGCCATCTCCGGATAGACATCGCGTCTACCGCGAAGCTCCACCGTGACGGAGAGCTTGCCGGGAAGGCGCGCCCGCTTCTCCCCCGGTACTTCATATTTCCAGGCAAACCCGATCGCCTCCTCGAAGGCCGAGCTTTCGCCATCGGAAAGCAGTACGGCGTCCATCGCCAGAGCGGAAGCAAGGTCGCTCGCCTCGGGCCAGAACGCCTCGTCGATATAGGCATACTGCAGGGATTCGTCGTCGCAGTGCAGGTCGAGCACGAGGTCGGCGCCGAGCGCCATATGCATCAGCTGCCGTTTCAGCCGATCGGTCGAGGGATAGTGGTCGAGGTCCTCGATCAGCTCATCCCGATCCCCGAGCGAAATCAGCGGGAAATCGCGGTTGAAATTGGTCCGCGAGCCGAGGTCGAAGCGGCCCTGCAATTCCCCGAAGTGCGATTGCGCCGCGCCGATCGGATTGGCCTGGGGAACAATCGTAATGTCGCCCGCGATACGACCGGCACTTTCCGCTTCGCGCAGCTTCTCGCATAGGAAATGCAGAAGTGCCGTGCCCGGCAATTCATTCGCATGAAGAGCCGCCTGGATATAGGTCTTCGGGCTTTTCGGCTCACTGCCCTTGAATCGCAACACCGGCACGCGCCACTCGATGCCCGGCGTATCGCCGGGGATGATGATCTCGGAAATATCCACGCTGTTTCACTCCGCAAAAATCTGCTCAACCGAGCTTTATGCGAGTCCGCTGCACCGGCGCAAGATTTTTGGCTCGACTACGCGGCTGGCGGCTAACCGAGCAGCGGCCATTCGTCGATCTCCTCGTGTCTGCCTTCACCCGTGAGGCTGTTGATGAGCACGAATGATTTCGCGGTCCAGACGATCGGCTCCGGCAGAACCGTCTCCGGCACCCGGCGGTAGTCGTAGAGCAACGTCATGTGCGGTTCGAGCTTGGGCCGCACATGCACATCCACGCCGCGATTGAGCAGCGATAGCGCCAACTGGGCATGCAGGGAAAGCACTTCCTGGTGTCCTTCATCGGCGCGGAGCACAAGCGCGGGCTTGCCCTGCCGGAAACTCACGGCACGGCGGAACGCCAGCTTGAAGGGACGCATCCGAACGGACGCGGCGGCAGCCAGCCCGTCGAACAGCATGCTGCGCGGAATCTCGTCCCATTGACCGAGGTGACACAGCGAGACATGGAGCAACCGCTTGGCTCTGGGCTCTTCGCGCAGCCCGAAACGCCGCCGCAACTCTCCGGCCGTCCGGCGCGCCTGTTCGGCAGCGCGCTCATCCGGGCGCAGCGCGAAATAGACATTGAACGGCTTTCTGGGCGGCGGGCTGCGATCAGGCCGTCCTCCCCTGGATGGTGGCTTGAAACCGAATTCGCTCTGACTTTGGAGTTCCATTGGCAACCGGCATCTGCCGTCTCCCTTGAAGGCACGAAACCTAACAAGGGCGTCGTGGCTTGACAAGAACAAAAAGAGAACAAATAATCCGAAAACTGTTATAAATGGCGCTGCCAATAACGGCGAGCGCAAGAATCGGGTTGAACCTTGGATGCCGCCATACGATCTTCAGGGTAGGCAATTATGGAGGTTGCGTCATGAGCGAGGCAACGCATCACTACTGCATTTTCGAGACGGCCGGTGGCTATTGCGGCATTGCATGGAGCGCGGACGGCATCACCCGGTTTCAGCTTCCGACGAAGGCCGCAAATTCCACCGAGCACCTGTTGTTGAAGCGCCTGCCTTCGGCCGCAAGCGCTCATCCGCCGGCGCCGGTGGCGGAGACGATCGAGGCCGTGAAACGCTACTTCGCCGGCGAGACCGTCGATTTTTCAGATGTGACGGTGGATTTGTCCAACCAGGATGAATTCTTCCGGGAAATCTATGCCGCCGCCCGCCGTGTCGGCTGGGGCAAGACCACGACCTATGGAACGCTCGCCAAGGACCTAGGCCGCGGACCGGAAGCGGCGCGCGACGTCGGTCAGGCCATGGCCAAGAATCCGGTGGCGCTGATCATTCCCTGCCACCGTGTGCTCGCCGCGGGCGGCAAGATCGGCGGCTTTTCGGCACCAGGCGGCTCGAATTCGAAGGCGAAGATGCTCGAGCTTGAAGGCGTCCGTCTTTCGCATCCGGAACCGGCGCAACAATCCTTGGGATTTTAGGTGGGAGGACCATCACTCCCACGAATAAAGCGTAGGAGCGCCAATGAAAGCAGATGCGTCTCAACCGGTTATCTTCAGGCTTCCCGGACAGTCTCATAGCCGGCGGCTTGGGCCGCCTTTACGAATTTGCGGTCGAAGGTAATGAACTCTTCGCAATGGGCCGCTTTGGTAAGGTGTAGGGCATCGGCAAAATCCATGCCTTGTTCGGTGAGACCGAACGCGGCCGCGACGATGCTGGCTTCCTCGATCGTCACCGTGGGCAGGCCGCAAAAGGCGCGGAGCGCACGAATGACATCCGATCGAGCGTAGTTGTAGGTGCTGCGCAGTACCCATTCGACTTCCAGCATCACCGTTACGGTGATGAAGACGGCTTGTCCGTCGACGATCTCGCGAGCGCGCGAAGACTGCGCCGGATGATCGCCGGTGAGGTACCGGACGATGAGATTGGTATCAATCGCGATCATAGCGGCGGCGGGCTTCGGCCAATACGCCGGCTTCCATTTCTTCCAAGGTTTTCGGCTCACCACTGAAAGGAAGCATGCCAAACACTTCCTCCGGCTGGGTGGGAGAGAAGGCCGATGCCTGCCTTAACAGCACGCCCTCGGGAGTTTCCTCGACAATTAGACGAGTACCTGCCTCCCACTCGCGCCGCTGGCGCACAGCTTTGGGAAGAATGACCTGTCCCTTGGTAGAGACGGTGGTGATGAGCTTCTCAGACTGGGCCATCGATCTGTATCCACGCGGTAAGACGATGGTAAGATACTAATGATCGCCATGCTATTCAAGGTGGCGATCATTAGCTCCTGAAGCTACACTCTCACTCCCACTCGATCGTGCCGGGAGGCTTCGACGTCACGTCGTAGACAACGCGGTTGATGCCGCGGACTTCGTTGATGATGCGGGTCGCGGCGCGGCCGAGGAATTCCATGTCGTAGTGATAGAAATCGGCCGTCATGCCGTCGACCGAGGTGACGGCGCGCAGCGCGCAGACGAATTCGTAGGTGCGACCGTCGCCCATGACGCCGACGGTCTGTACCGGCAGCAGCACGGCAAAAGCCTGCCAGATGGCATCGTAGAGCCCGGCCTTGCGGATTTCGTCGAGATAGATGGCGTCGGCTTCGCGCAGGATGTCGAGCTTTTCGCGGCTGATGCCGCCCGGGCAGCGGATCGCGAGGCCCGGGCCGGGGAAGGGATGGCGGCCGATGAACGAGTCCGGCAGGCCGAGTTCCTTGCCGAGCACGCGCACTTCGTCCTTGAAGAGTTCGCGCAGCGGCTCGACGAGCTGCATCTTCATGCGCTCCGGCAGGCCGCCGACATTGTGGTGCGACTTGATGGTGACCGACGGGCCGCCGGTGAAGGAAACGGACTCGATCACGTCAGGATAGAGCGTGCCTTGGCCGAGGAAGTCGGCGCCGCCGAGCTTCTTGGCCTCTTCCTCGAAGGTCTCGATGAAGAGGCGGCCGATAATCTTTCGTTTGGTTTCTGGATCGCTGACGCCTTCAAGCTCGCCGATGAACTTGTCGGACGCATCGACGTGCAGGAGGTGCAAATTGTAGTGTTCGCGGAACATGGCGACGACGTTCGCCGCCTCGTCCTTCCGCATCAGGCCGTGGTCGACGAGGATGCAGGTCAGCTGGTCACCGACGGCCTCGTGGATCAGCAGCGCGGCAACCGAGCTGTCGACGCCGCCGGAAAGAGCACAGATGACGCGCTTGTCGCCGACCTGCTTGCGGATCTCGTCCACCGCCTTCTGGCGATAGGCCGACATCGACCAGTCGCCGTTGATGCCGGCGATATTGTGAATGAAGTTGCCGATCAGCTTGGCACCATCTGGCGTGTGCACGACCTCAGGGTGGAACTGCACGCCGTAATACTTGCGCTTCTCGTCGGCGATGAAAGCGTAAGGAGCGTTCGGCGATGTCGCCACGACTTCGAAGCCGGCCGGCAGCGCCGTGACGCGGTCACCGTGGCTCATCCAGACCTGATGGCGCGAACCCTTTGACCAGAGCCCTTCGAACAGCTTGCTGTCTTCATCGACTTCCAGGAAGGCGCGGCCGAATTCGCGGTGATGGCCGCTCTCGACCTTGCCGCCGAGCTGCATGCACATCGTCTGCTGGCCATAGCAGATGCCGAAAACCGGCAGGCCGCTGTCGAAGATGATATCAGGCGCGCGCGGCGAACCTTCGTCCACCGTCGAAGCCGGGCTGCCGGACAGGATCACGGCTTTCGGCTGGAGGCGCTTGAAGCCCTCTTCGGCGGACTGGAAGGGAACGATCTCGCAATAGACGCCCGCTTCGCGCACGCGGCGTGCGATCAGCTGGGTTACCTGGCTGCCGAAATCGACGATGAGAACACTGTCGGGATGTGCTGTCTGGGTCATGGCGAGCCTTTAATGAAAAGCACCCGTTCTTGCAATGCACGAAATCCGCCGAGCCGGGATTTTATTGTCCCGATTGTCCCTGCTTTAAAGGGTTTCAGAACCAGAAGACACCGTCCTCCAGAGCCGTGAACAGGCCGTCGACGGCATAGGAGAGCTTGCGGTCGATAACATGCAGATATTCCGTCCATCCGGAGATATGCTGCAGCTCCTCGACGCCGTCGGAAATCCCCCGAAGCCCGATCAGCGGTAGCTTGTAGCCTTGGCAGGCGCGCAGAATCGCGAAGGTCTCCATGTCGACCATATCGGCGGCAATATTCTTGTAAGCGGGGCCTGAGACAACATTGGCGCCTGTCGAAAGGCTCGCCTCGGGAATGCCGGGAATGCGAAGCGGCAGATCGAGGACCGCCGGAAGGTCGAGGAACGGCGTACGGCCCTTCTCGAAGCCGAGCGGCGACGCATCCATATCGCGGTAGGAAACCGAGGAAACCTGGTAAATTTCCGTCTGCTCCAGCGTCGCGGAACCTGCCGAGCCCAACGAGACGACAAGCTGCGGCAGGTCGTCGCTAGCATCGAGCCGGCTAAGCGTCTTCGTCATCGCGACAGCAGCCTCGACGGGGCCGACGCCGGTCATCAGCGGTTCGAAGCGGGAGCGCAGGAAGGGACCGTATTCCGCTTCCGCCGCCATGACGAAGAGGATGGACTTGCCGGCGACCGACTTCAATTCGAATTTCATCCTGTAATTCCCTCTCTGCCGCGGACGACCATCATCGTCCCGGTCATGGATGCGATCAGTTTTGCCGGGCCATCGCCGATTGCGTAACCGCGACCGTCGGCCACGATGATGTTGGAGCCGGGTTTCGTTATCTCGCCGCGAAACAGAAAGCGCTCGCCGCGCCCAGGTGACATCAGATTGACCTTGAATTCGATGGTCAGGATCGACGCATCGGGGTCGATGACACTATAGGCCGCAAAGCCGCACGCACTGTCCAGCGCCGCTGAAATGATGCCGGCGTGGAGTATACCATGCTGCTGTGTGAGCTTCACGTCGAAGGGTAGCTCGATTTCGACCACGCCGTGCTCGACCCGCGTCAGCTCTGCACCGATCGTTTCCATCGCCCGCTGGCGGGCAAAGTTTTGACGGATGCGCTCGCGAAAATCGCCGCTGTCCCTAATGCTCATGCACCTGCCTCCTTGCGATGGCGAAAGTGGCACGCCGTGCCGGATTCGACAAGGATGCAGCGGCTCGCTCACGCGCGTTAGGGCGCAATCATGGCGATGTGTTGATCCCAGGCAACGTCGCTATGTGTCGCAAGGAAGTTCCCGTCGTAGGAGGAAACCGCAAATCCATGCTGCGCTGGCGCGATGCCCGCAGCGTCGGAGATGATTTCCTCGGCCAGTACGCTACCGGAACGGGCGTCGATCGTCACGAAAGCGCCCTTCGGCGAAGTCACGCCGACAAGGCCATCGTTTCGGTTGACCGCGATCGCGCCGATGTAGTTGCCAAGCCGTCGGGTCGTTTCTTCCGGCATGTCGACGAAAGTCAGTTCTTCGCCTTTGGCGAAGTGGCCGACAAGCGGCGGCAGGTCGTTGCGATGACCTTCATATTGGCATGCGAACCAGACACGACCGTCGGCATCGATATCGACATGACGGGTTGAAAGTGCTGACAGTTGCTTAGGCAGCACGTGCTTTTCGATCAGCGTGCCGGTCGCAGCATCGACCAGTGTCAGCGAGGGCTGCATATTGCCGAGATTGAGCTTCGTACGGCCGAAATCCGGATGGGTCTCGATACCGCCATTGGCGACGATGAGCCAGCGCCCGTCATCGGAGACCGTCATATCGTGGGGGCCGATGCCGTAAGTTTCGAACTCGCCGATCCGGCTGAACCGGTTCGTCGCATCGTAGACACCGATCATGCCGCGATTGCCATCGAAATCGTTTTCGCTGGCATAGAGCAGCCGGCCGTCCGGCGAAAAGGTGCCGTGTCCGTAGAAGTGGCGGCCTTCGACCGAGGTGATGACGATCGGCTCGGCCTTGTTCCGGGGATCGAAGATCATGGCAAAAGTGCCGGGGCGGCGGGCGAATGCGACCGTCTTGCCGGTGACGGGGCTGAATGCCATGCCGTGGGCGCGCGCGGGAAGCTCGACCTGGTCGACGATCTCACCGCGCTCGGTCACGGTGGCGACCGCAAAAGAGCCCTTCGCTGTCCGGATGCCCGAAGCGTAGACAGCATCGGCACGCCCAAGCGCCAGAAGCCCGCGCGGCTGCAAGGCAGCGAGAAAACCGAGCCCGGCCGCCTTGACGAAGGCGCGCCGGTCGATCTGGCCGCTCCACCACATGCTCAGTCTCCGTCGGAGAACGAGAAGCCGGCCGAAAGGCCGATCGCGCCGCCATACTGGTCGCTGATAGCCGTGATCAGCTCGCGGCTTGTCGCGAGAAGCGCATCGAGCTTGGCCTTTTCGGGCTCGCCGGTTGCAACTTCGATGTCAGGATTGAGCTTCGGCACCGTGTCCAGCAGCGTCTTGAAATCCGCCTCGATGGCATCGGCAACGGGCTTGTTGTCTGCTGGCAGAAGCTCGGCCATTCCGGCCTTTTGCCAGAGCGTACGAAGGCCCTCGAGGTTTGCCGCCATCGACTTCCAGGTGTTTTTCGAGCGCCAGTAAATGGCCATGCGCGGACGCGGCGTCGTCTCCTTGCCCTTGTAGAATTGCTCGAGCCGCTGATCACGGACAGTCTCCGCGCCGTGAACGAGAATGCCGAGCAGCGCCGTCACCGCCTCTTTGTTGTCCATGAAGTCTTCACTTTGCGGGCCGGGATGCTTCCAGCTTGCCTGCACGCCATCCGGCTTTTCCCAGGCCGCGACGACTTCTCCTGCCTCACGCTGGATATTGCCCGCGACAGCCGCGCCATATTGGCAACGGAAGCCGTTCTTTTGCCCGATAAGCTCGTCGGAGCCATTTCCGTAAAGCACATATTCAAGCGCCGTCAGGCCCTGCACGGCAACGCTCTTTCCGGCGATCGCATCAACCGTTGCATCCTTTGGATCGGCCTTGGCAATCAGCGCCTGCACCTGCTTGAGGCCGAGGCCCTTGCGGTCGGGAAAGAAAAGAACGTGCTCGAAAAGATTGTCCTGCATCACCGGGCCGGTTTGCACGATCTCTATGATCGACCAATAGCGAACCGTATCGTCGAAAGCGGATTTGGCTTTATCCAGGGTCTGCTGCGTCCCGCTGTCGCAGAGGTCCTTCATCGCCGTCGTCAGGCGTGCCGCGGATTGCTGCATGTTGCGGTAGCCGGGACGGATCACCTCGTCGACGGCGCGTGCCATGACGCTTTGGACTGCTTCGTCGGCAAGCCCTGCGGGCGGCGCTGCGGTCTGTGCCGTCGCCGATGTCGCGAGAAAAAGCGAAAGCAGGAGAGGTTGCCAAAGGCGCATTACAGGGACTCCAGGAATCTGATCAGAGCCTCTCTATCGTCTTTCGGCAGAGAGGAGAATGCATCGCGGGCGTTTTCGGCTTCTCCGCCATGCCATAGGATCGCCTCGGTGAGATTCCTGGCGCGGCCGTCGTGAAGAAAAAAGCTGTGTCCGCTGACAGTCTGGGTCAGTCCTATACCCCATAGCGGCGGCGTGCGCCATTCACGTCCGCTTGCAACGCCGACTTGTTGGCCATCGGCAAGGCCCTCGCCCATGTTGTGCAGCAGGAAATCCGAATAGGGCCAGATGAGCTGGAAAGACTGGGCTTTTTCGGCCGTGTCCCGGCGCGTGACGAACTTGGGCACGTGGCAGGAAATACAGCCGGAGCGGTAGAAAAGCTCCTTGCCTCTGAGCGTCACCGGGGAGCTTGCCTTTCGCCGGGCAGGCACCGCAAGGTTGGCGGAGTAGAAAGTGACGAGGTCGAGGATCGGCCCGGGAGCCTCCTCGTTGCCAAGCCGTTTCTGCACACCGGACGGCATTTCCTGGCACTTCGTCTCCGCCTTCGTGCAATCGCCGTGAGCGTCCGGCCGGTCGGGAGTGGAAATGCCGATGTCGCCCGAGAAAGCGTCGGCGTTCTGGTCGCGCACCGTTGCATTCTGTGCCTTCCAGCCAAAGCGGCCAAGGGCGATATTGCCGGTGCGATGATCCCGAACGATGGCCGCCCTTCCCGAGATACCGTTGCTATCTTTATCATCGGGATCGGCATGCACCAGGATGTCGGCAGCCGGAATCGCTTCGATGAGGCCGAGGCCGATCATCGGCGGCGCGACGCGCGGTGATATCGTCGTTGCCGGATCGAGCGGACCATAGGCAAGGTCCTTGACTTCGTAGCTTGGCGCCCGCAGCGAGATCGTCTCGCCGCCGGCAAGAGTCACGGCTTTTTCCGTGTAGCGCATGGCCATCTTGCCTTCGGCGGCAAGGCCGGGAACGGCAAGGTCCTGCAGCTGGTGCCCATAGACAGGGTCGGGAAAGTTCACCGTCTCGGCATTGGCGACGGCTCTTTCTTCCTCGGCCGTCGTCGGTGCCCGCGCAAGGCGAAGGAACATCGAGGTCGCGCTGACGCCGCCTTCGGGAGGCTTGCCGCGTCCGTCATTGACATGGCAGCTCATGCAGGAGCGGGCGTTGAAGAGCGGACCGAGGCCATCGGAGGCCTGTGTCGAAGAAGGGGCGGAAACCCACAGTTTCTTGAAGAGCGCGTTGCCGAGCTTGAAGTTCTGTTCCTCTTTGAAGGGGATATTGGCCGAAATACGCGAAAAGCTGTCCTGTGTGACAGGATTGATCGAGGTCGCAGCTCCCGCCTGCATCGCCTCATAGGGTTCAGCCTTGGAAAAATCGCTCGTCGGGCGCGTTACGGTTTCAACGCGTCTCAGATCGGCATCTGAGAGATCGACGCGTCTTGCCGGCAGATCGAAGCCGGCGGCAAGGGCCACCGGCAGACCGGCAAGCGTCGCTAGAAGCGCCACGCTGAAATAGAGACGGCGAGCCGGGTTATGCGGCATTTCGGAGTTCGGGCCGCCCTGCTTCAGGACGGCCCGCCTTTGCTTATTGGAAAACAGCGTTAGGATTGTCCAGGCTGTCGGAACCTTCAAGCTGCACCGTACCGAGGTTGAGTGCAGCAATCACGCGCTGGATCGACTTCGTCTGGTCAATCAGGCCATCGATGGCCGCCTGGACGGTGGCGTTGCCTTCCTTGTTGCCCTCGGCGATCATCTGATCGTATTTCTCGACGGTCTCGCCGCGCTTTGCCATTGCATGCATGGCATCGAGCGTCGTGTTGAGCTTGCCGGTCATCTCCGTGTCGAGCCCCTTGTCGTTGGCGGCAACGAGGTCGTGCAGCGACGGGCCGGTCAGTTTCGTGCCGTCGACGCGGGTATATTCGCCGGTGTAGGCGGCAGCGACGCCGATCGCGTCGTCGAGATGCGAATTGTAGGTGTTGTCCGAGAAGCAATCGTGCTCTTCTTCCGGATCATGCAGCAACAGGCCAAGCTTCATGCGCTCGCCGGCGAGCTCGCCATAGGAGAGCGAACCCATGCCGGTCAGGATGGCGGTGAGGCCGGCCGTCGGGTTTTCTTCGACATGCTTGGTAGCAGCGCCATCAGGAGCCCAGTTGTTGGTCATTTCCTGAAGGTCGGAAACGAGCAGTGTGGAAGCGGACTTCAGGTAGTCGGCGCGGCGATCGCAATTGCCGTGGGTGCAATTCTTGAGGTCGTAGTCGGTTGCCGGGCGTTCGCCGGCCCCCGCTCCCGTGCCATGCAGGTCCTGGCTCCAGAGCAGGAATTCGATGGCATGATAGCCGGTGGCAACGTTCGCTTCGACGCCGCCTGCTTCCTGCAGCGTGCCCGAAAGGAATTCCGGGGTCAGCTTGGAAGCATCGACGTCCTTGCCATCGATCTTGATCGTTTTGTTGGCGATGACGTTTGCGACATAGAGCGAGTTCTCATCGCTTTCCGTGCCGTAGGACGCATCGACATAGTCGATCAATCCTTCGTCCAGGGGCCAGGCGTTCACCTTGCCCTCCCAATCATCAACGATCGGATTGCCGAAGCGATAGACTTCCGTCTGCTGGTAGGGGACGCGCGCCTTGATCCAGGCATCCTTAGCGGCCTGCAGCGTCGTGTCGCTGGGTGCTTTCAGAAAAGCGTCGACCGCCGCGTCGAGCGCCTTGGCGGTCGTGAGCGAGTCCTCGTACTTGGCATGGGCGACTTCGGCGTAATGTTTGACGACAGCTGCAGCGTCAGTGCCAAAAGCCTGGGTGGCGGATAGGGGCACTGCCGCCAGCGCCAGTGCGGCGCAAAAATGCTTGTTGAGCTTCATGGTCCTCTCCTGTGACGGAACTCCGTCTGAATTGCCAAAGCCTCTTCGCGCAAAACTAAACTTGTGTCAAATACTCTAGTTTAGAACGGTTTTAAGTATGGAATTTTTGAAAAAGCCTTTGCTTCGAAAGAACTTTGCTTGGAAAGAGGCAATGAGCTGGTCTATTAACGGGCAATTGCTTAATTCTTGATCTGGATCTCGCCTGCATGCGCCGCCATCTCCGGCATTATCTCCATCGTCATGAACCCAAGGGCCACGCCCACCATCACCTGAAATCCGGTGTCGGAGCTGTCATCGGCATGCTCTCGGTGGGTGCGCTTACAGTCGCGACCGGTATCCCGCTCCTGATCGCGCCGTTCGGCGCCAGTGCCGTTCTGCTTTTCGGCCACCCGAAAAGCGCGTTCGCGCAGCCTGCCAACGTCATCGGCGGCTATCTGCTGGCGGCGCTGGTCGGCGGCTTGGCAGTATTCTTGTTCCCCGGCCTGTGGTGGGCAGCGGCTATCGCTGTCGGGCTGTCGATCGCGGGCATGCTGCTTCTGCGGATTACCCATCCGCCCGCCGGCGCTGTGCCCCTGGTGGCCTTCGGCTCGCATCTGGGCGGGCCGACGCTTTTCCTGATCGTATTTTTTGGCGGTATTCTGCTGGTCACGATCGCTGTGGTCCACCACTTCATACCGCCACGGCATCAATATCCGCTGCGTGCGCCCGAGGCACCCTAAGCCCCGATCCTAGGCCTTCCGCTGCATCCGGCAGAAAAAGAAACCATCGGTGTCGGTCAAGGCCGGCGTCAGGGTGATGGTCTCGTTGTCGGGTGAGCGCGGCCGCGGTGCATCCTTGCCGAAGAGGTTGTCCCAAGCGGGCAACGCACTGACAATCGAGAACTCCGGGTTCTCCGCCGTAAAACGGCGCACCTGTTCCTCATTCTCCTGCGGCAGCACCGAGCAGGTCACGTAAACGAGCTCTCCGCCCGGACGTACGAAGGCGCTCGCCTGTTTCAACGCGTCCTGCTGCTGATGGGTGCGCTCGTCGAGGTTCCTTGCCGTCAACCGCCACTTGGTATCCGGACGGCGGCGCCAGGTTCCGGTTCCCGTGCAGGGCGCATCGACGAGCACCTTGTCGCAGCGCGCGCGGAGGCTCGAAAGCGCCTTTGCGTCGTCATGCACCTGAACGTTGCGTGTGCCGGCGCGCTTCAGGCGCTCGATGATGGGAGCAAGGCGTTTGCGGTCGGCGTCATAGGCGTGCACCTGACCCTTATTGTGCATCGCCGCCGCCATGGCGAGCGTCTTGCCGCCGCCACCAGCGCAGTAATCGAGCACCTGCTCGCCATCCTTGGGCAACACGAGGTCCGCAACGATCTGCGAGCCCTCGTCCTGAATTTCGAACCAGCCTTTTTGGAACGAAAGCTCGGCTGTGACGTTCGGCAACCTTGAGGCGCCTTCGCCGGCGGGAATCCGGATACCGTAGCGTGCGATCTTCGTCTCATGCGCGCCGGCTCTTTCGAGCGCCTTGACCGCCTTTTCGCGGCTGGCCTTCAAGATATTGGCGCGCAAATCGAGTGTCGGACGCGCCGCAAGAGCCTGCGCTTCGGCAAGCCAGCTATCGCCAAAGGCAGTTTCGAAGGAGGTTTGAACCCACTCGGGAATATCACCTTGGACATGGGAAGGTGCCGAAGAAAGAGAGCGGCTAACGAAGGCGGTGAGAGAAGCATCGGGCAGGGCAGGCGGTGCGAACTTGTCGTCTGCGAGTTCTGCGGCAAGCGTTTCCGGCGTAAGGCCCCACTGGCGGAACATGACGGCGTAGGCAGCTGCCAGCGCGCTGTCATCATCCATCAGGAAAGCATGCGAAAGGCGCATGCGCAACGCGTCGTAGACGATGTTGCCGATTGCGGCGCGATCGCCGGAACCGGCGAAACGATGCGCAAGGCCCCAGTCCTTCAGCGCATCGGCGACAGGTCGCTTGCGTTGATCGATCTCCGCAAGAACCGAAATCGCCCCTTCGAGGCGGCCACCCAAACGCATTCACAAGTCTCCCGTTGCCTTCGGCTTGTGAACGATCCGCGGGAAGCGTGACAGACGCTGCAGACAGCTCACAAGTCTCAACCGCGTGGTAGCCGCGATTGACGGGAAGAGCAAGCGCTGGCCCGGTTTGGCCAGCTATAACGCTTTAGCCAGCGCTGGCGACGACTTCGTAGCACACCTTGGCGGTGCCCGAGCTTACCATGCCGATGTTCTGTGCGGCGGCACGGGAAAGGTCGAGGACACGGCCTCTAATGAATGGACCGCGATCATTGACGCGAACGATGACGCTGCGGCCATTGTTGCGGTTGGTAACTCTAAGCTTGGTGCCGAAGCGGAGCGAACGGTGTGCGGCAGTTAAAGTGGCAGGATTCATACGTTCGCCAGACGCTGTTTTGGAATGCAGTGCGTACCACGAAGCACCGCCACAGCCAGCTGCAGCAAATCCCTCAGCAGGAAGCATGAAAGAAGAAGCGGCAATAGCTACGGTGGTGATAATAGAACGGCTGATATTCTTCAAAACGGATAACCCCTCAACTGTTGAACTTGCGCCCTTTCAGGCGGTGGGGGCTTAAATCCGGGCAAAAGTGGCGAAAAAGGGCCTCGCCTAATCACGGACTGTTACAGTCTGTAACATTTGGTATTTATTTGAAAACAACCCAAAAATGGTCCGGCTATGCGAAAAGTAGAAAAAAGATAAGAAAATCAGTTAGAATTCGAACGAATTTTCTTCGCCATCCCGGGCATGGCGGGATGTTGTCGCAGTAACAAAAATAAATTTTCGGCTTTGCCGCATTTGCTGCCTCATTTCAGCAAATTCAGAGGCCGTTAACCATAAATGGAAGCGAAATTTTGATTGCTAAAATTCGAAAGTAGGAAATTTCTACTCTTTTGGGGTGGCCGGAATAACTCACTCAGGTTAACCCCGCCACATGCCGCCTTGCCACAGCTGCGCGAGCGACATGGGATAGTTCGGGAAGGCAAAAGCAAAGCCTGCGGCCTTCAACTTTGCGTTCGAAACGCGTTTGTTCTCGCCATAGAAGGAGCGCGCCATCGGCGTCAGTTCGGCGGTTTCGAAGGGCTGCTCCGGCGGCGGTTCGACGCCCATGAGGCGCGCCGCCTCGACGATGACATCCTGCGGCGGGCCAGGGAGGTCATCCGTGATATTGTAAATGCCGCCGAGGGAGCGGTCTGCGAGATAGCGCGCCGACGCGCCGATATCCTCGACGCGAATGCGATTGAAAACCTGATCCTTCTTGATCAGACGTCGAGCAGTGCCTCGATCCAAATTGACGAAAGCATTGCGGCCCGGACCGTAAATGCCCGAGAGGCGCAATACGGCGGCGGGTATGCCGAGGTCTTTGCCCAAATTCAGCCACGCATCCTCGGCCTCAAGTCGTTCCTTCGATCGTCCGGAAACCGGGACGCAGACCGTCTCCTCGGTGACCCACCCGCCTTTGTGGTCGCCATAGACGCCGACGGTCGAGAGATAGCCGATCCACTGCAGCCCGGGCATCATTTCGTCGACCCAACAACTGGCAAGATTGATCAGCGGGTCTCCGGCTTCTCTCGGCGCGATCGATTGTACGAGATGCGTCACGCCCTGCATGGCATGAAGCAACTCCTTGCCGATCGTTTCACCGTCGAAGACGAAGGCTTCGACGCCCTGGCTGCGGAGCGTCTCAGCCTTGTCGGCCGATCTCGTCGTGCCTGAAATGCGGACATCTGCTCCTGCAAAGGCCTTGGCGATTGCTGTGCCGGAATAACCGCAGCCGAAGATCATCACATGCATCATACCACCCCCACCAATTGCCACTCCGCAAGCACGTCGGCATCCGACTCGTCCGGCCTTTGGGCCGCAAAGGCTGCGAACGCGTCGCGCGCCATCAGTCGCGAAAGTGCCCAGATTGCCATGCCGCGAACAGCAGGCGAAGCGTCAACAGCCAGCCGCCGGCATTGGTCGACAAGATCGCGGTCGCCGGAATTGCCGGCCGCGATCAGAACGTTGCGTATGAAGCGGTCCCGACCGATGCGCTTGATCGGCGAGCCGCTGAAGAAGCTTCGGAACGCTGCGTCGTCGAGCGTCAGTAGAAAGTCAATCGACGGCTCTTTCAAGTCGTCGCGCGCCTGCAGCTTCATTTCGGACGCCGAAGCGGCGAACTTGTTCCATGGACAGACCGCAAGACAGTCGTCGCAGCCATAGATCCGGTTGCCGATCAGCGGCCGGAATTCCGGGTCGATCGGACCTTTGTGCTCGATCGTCAGGTAGGAGATGCAGCGTCGAGCATCAATTTGGTATGGCGCAGGGAAGGCTGCGGTCGGACAGATGTCGAGACAGGCCCGGCAAGAGCCACAGTGGTCGTGCTCCGGCTCATCTATGTTGAGATCGGCTGTCGTGAACATCGAGCCGAGGAAGAGCCAGGAGCCGTGGCTGCGGCTGACCAGATTGGTATGTTTGCCCTGCCAGCCGAGGCCGGCGGCCGCCGCGAGCGGTTTCTCCATTACCGGCGCGGTATCGACAAAGACTTTCACGTCAGCTCCCGCCCGCGCCGCAAAGCGCGTCGCGATTTCCTTGAGCCGCCCTTTGATGACATCGTGGTAGTCGCGATTGCGCGCATAGACAGAGATTGCGGCCTTGTCCGGCTTTTCCAGAACATCGCGCGGATCCTCGTCGGGGCCGTAGTTGAGGCCGAAGACGACGATGGACTTTGCATCGCTCCATAGCGTCAACGGGTCAGCGCGGCGCTCCTGCGTCTCCGCCATCCATTCCATTGTACCGTGACGCCCGGCATCGATGAATTCGCGAAGCCGCTCTTTCGCTTCCGGAATCGAATCCGGCCGGGTGATGCGACAGAGATCGAAGCCGAACGCTGCCGCCTCCGCGCGAACGAAGGCGGTCAGATTGTCGCGGCGCTTGCGCTCCTTGTCGTCTGCTATCCGTTCGGGCATCGGAAGCCCTCGTCAGAAATCCAGGTCTGCGTAGTGGGAGACCGGTGTCAGTCCGCGCACCCGCTCGGCCAGAAGCGGACGGAAGGACGGCCGTGACTTCATCCGCTGGTACCAATCCTTGGCGATCGGCGATTCCGTCCAGTCGATCTCGCCGAGATAATCGAGGATCGATATCGAAGCGGCCGCGGCGAGATCGGCATAGCTCATGCGATCGCCTGCCAGCCACTGCCGCGAACCTGCAAGCCAGGTCAGGTATTTCATGTGCTGGCGTATATTCGCCCGCGCCGTACGCAGGATCTTCGAATCCGGTGCGCCGCCGCCCTGATCTGCGCTCATCTGCAGCTTATAGACCCGCTCCCGCGCCAGGGGCCGGGTTACGTCCGTCTCCATCTTCTGCATGAACCACTCGGCGAGGCGGCGGATCTCCGCTCGCTGGAAAGGGTCCTCTGCAAGAAGACGCCGGTCGCGCTTCAGCACACCATGCGTTTCGTCGAGATATTCGGAGATGACCGTGGCGCCGCACAGCGCCCGCATGCTGTCGTCCACGTAGACGGGCAAGGTACCCGCCGGATTGAGCGCCAAAAAGTCGCGCCGCTTGTCCCAGGTCTGCTCTTCCACGAGTTCGACCTGGTAACCGTATTCTGCAAGTACCAGCCGGATGAACCGGGAGGCTGTGGAGATGGGGTGATGATAGAGTACTGGCATTTATCCGTTCAGCTGCCTTTTTGGCGTTTTGGCGATTGTCTCCCTTATTAAACTCCTAACAATCAGAGTTTAAAAAAGATATAGGAACGCGTGATCGGTTCAACCGCGTATCAAGGTTCGGAGACCAAGCTTACCCCTTCCCCGCCGGCAAACATGAGTTTTTATGCCCATCCGATGGACACCGGCCTTTTTTCGCCACGCCACTGACTAAAGAAGACGGGAACCGTCTCGAGCGACGTAACCGCTTCGCGTCCGACCGACCTTTAAACCGGAGACTATATATGGACTACATGAGCTCTATAATTCTAGGCGTCATAGAGGGGATCACCGAGTTTCTACCGATCTCGAGCACTGGCCATCTCATCATTGCGGAGCAATGGCTCGGCCACCGGTCGGACATGTTCAATATCGTTATCCAGGCGGGTGCTATCCTCGCCGTCACTATCATTTACTGGCGTCGTCTCGCGAGCCTCGTGGTCGGCTGGCGGGATCCAGGGAACCGCTCCTACGCTGCCAAGCTGATTGTCGCATTTCTCATTACCGCTATCCTCGGACTGATCGTCAAGAAGCTCGGCTTCGAACTGCCTGAGACTGCGACGCCAATCGCCTGGGCACTCATTATCGGTGGTGTCTGGATGATATTTGCCGAATGGGCCGCCGCGCGTCGGCCGCCTTACAAGGAGATTACCTGGCTCGTTGCCATCTTGGTCGGCATTGCCCAGGTGGTCGCCGGCGTCTTCCCGGGAACGTCACGCTCAGGCGCCACGATTTTCGTTGCCATGCTGGCGGGCACGGGCAACCGCGCCGCGGCTACCGAATTCGCTTTTCTCGTCGGTATCCCGACCATGTATGCCGCGAGTGCCTACGAATTGCTGAAGACGCTGAAGGATGGCGGAGCGGCAAACGAGGATTGGACGGGCCTTGGGATCGCCTTCGTCGTTTCCACTGTCGTCGCTTTCGTCGCCGTGAAGTGGCTGCTGTCGTATATCCGGAGCAACCGATTTACGATGTTTGCGATCTACCGCATCATTCTCGGAGTCATTCTGCTCGGTATGGCCGCGACCGGGGCGATTGCCTGAGACACCCGTCGCTTTCCGTATTCGCGCAGCCCGCGGCGCGAATACGGTCATCACATCAGCTTCACACACAACCGGAAACGGCGAACATGCATCTTGAAGCCAGATGCTTCAGGCAGGTCTGATCGAACTGCTCGCTTCTGCTCGCAAGAACAACGCCGGCACTAACGCGCCGGTCTTCCGTCAGCGGTTGATGGAGGCAGTCGAGCAAGGATCAACGCCGTAGGCCGGCGCGCAACCACCTTTCACTGCGGCGACCGAACCGGGCGCAATGAAGGAGCCTGCAAGGATAACCAGTGCCGCACACGCAAAAAGAAGCGCGATTGACTTGCCCATTTGATAAAGCCTCTCAAATCAAAATAGCGCGCCGCCAAAGGCGCTGAGTCCGTCTCAGGACGCGCGGGGTGTGTAGTCAGTGGAATAGGAAATAGCAATAAATGTTCCCGCTAAATGCGCCGTTAATTTCACTAAATTTTTGATGCGTCTTTTATGCAACGTCAACCATGACGTGATTGAAGAAAACACGCGAAACGTGCGTCAGGCTTTCCGCCCGGTACAAATGAAAAACGTCGCCCGTGGCCAAGCACAAGCGACGTTCGAACGCTGGAGGAGGGGGGTTAAGCGGCTTTCCCCGAGCCGGTGTACTGGCCATGCGGGCGATATTGCACGAGGTAGGACGGCAGCACGGAAACCAGCAGCGTCGGTGTGACGTCGAGGGCTTTCAGCGTGCGGCCTTCCGTTTCGGCCGCGTTCGAAACGACATTGTCGCGCTTCAGCAGACGAACCTGGTCGACCGTAATGGGTGGGGTGATAAGAGGGATGAGCGACGCAACGCTGCCCATGAGCGATGCGATGCTGAACGGGATGGAGACCAGCGCGTTCTTGCGCATGGTGACCTTCAGCATAGTCTCCATGCACTGGCGGAAGGTGAGAACTTCCGGACCGCCGAGTTCATAGATTGTCCCGGGGGTAGCCTTGCCATCGACAGCGCGAGCTACAGCTTCGGCGACATCCCCGACATAAACCGGCTGAAACCTCGTGTTGCCGCCACCGATGAGCGGAAGAACCGGCGAAAGGCGAGCCATGTCGGCGAACTTGTTGAAGAAGCCGTCTTCCGGGCCGAAAACGATCGACGGGCGGAAAATCACCGCTTCTCTTACGGTCGAAAGGATTGCCGCCTCTGCGCGACCCTTGGTGCGGGCATAGCTTGAATCGGAATTCGCATCGGCGCCGATCGCCGAGATATGGATGAGTTTCGCGCCACTCGCACGGGCAGCTTCGGCCACGGCGCGTGCGCCAAATTCCTGCACTGCGTCGAAGGTGTTGCGGCCGGCTTCGAAAAGGACGCCGACGCAGTTGATGACGAAATCGGCACCCTCGACGGCGCGATCGACCGAGTTGCGGTAACGCAGGTTCGCCTGAACAAAAGAGATCTGGCCGACATTTCCGAGCGGCTGCAGAAAACCTGCAAGATCGGGCCGGCGTACAGCGACGCGGATGCGATAGCCGCGTTTTGCCAGCGCGCCTACCACATGCCTGCCAATGAAGCCGGAACCTCCGAATACGGTCACGAGCGGCGGCAGGTTGGCAAGGGTCATGGCAGGCTCCTCGAAAGGCTTGGATGGGATGCGTTCATCGGCAAGCTTTTAGCCGAATCCGGGCGCGGCGGAAAGGTCCACATGCGCCCGAAGTCAAGATACGCAGGGGATCAGATTCCTTCGACGACAATCATTTCCGCGTCGGCGACTTCCTGGCGGATCTTGGCGGCGATCTGATATTCCAGCGAGTTGTAGCAATCGACCGCATGCTGCATGGAAGGGAATTCGATGACGACGTTTCGCGCGCGCGACTTGCCTTCAAGTTCAGTCATTGCGCCGCCGCGGGCGAGGAAATTGGCACCGTACTTTTCAAAGGCCGGTTTTGCTGCCGCGACATAGTCCTTGTAACGCTCGGGGTCGCGAACATCGACGCGCGCGATCCAGTATCCCTTGGCCATGGTTTTCCTCCGGTTGACGGTTGTATTTGTCTTCATCCAAATTGCAGGAGGCGTCAATACACCGCGTCCTTGCGTGTACCCGTCAAATGATGAGTTCGATCAATAGCTGGCCGCAACACACGTCAGAGCGCGGCGTCCATCTCAGCAAGAATTGCGCGCGCCGCCTCGCGCGGATCGGACGCTTTGACGATCGGCCGGGCGACGACCAGGTGGCTCGAGCCGGCCTTCAGCGCATCGGAGGGCGTCATGACGCGCTTCTGGTCGCCCTTTTCGCTGCCGGCCGGGCGGATGCCGGGCGTGACGATCGCCATATCGGGGCCGACGATCTTGCGAACGGCAGCCGATTCTTCTGCCGAGCACACGACGCCGCCCATGCCGGCTAGATGGGCCTGTTCAGCGCGGCGGAGGACCAAGGTGTGCGGGTCGTATTCATAGCCAGCAGCGATCAGGTCCTGCTCGTCCATGGACGTCAGAACCGTGACGCCGAGCAGGCAGAGGTCGGAGCCCTTTGCCGCCTCGACGGCAGCTTTCATCGCCTTCGGATAGGCATGCAGTGTCAGCATCGACATGCCCATCTTCACGATGTTCTCCACGCCGGAAGCGACCGTGTTGTCGATATCGAGCAACTTCATGTCGAGGAAGACCTTCTTGCCGCTCTGCGCGAGTTCGCGCGCGAATTCCAGACCGCCGGCAAAGACGAGCTGATAGCCGATCTTGTAGAAAAGAATGTCGTCGCCGAGCGTTGAAACGATCTTTTCCGCCTCGCCAAGTGTCGGAACATCCAGCCCGACGATCAGCCGCTCGCGTGCGCTCATATCACATCCATCCCTGCCAGTCTTCGATGGGTGTCCAGTCGCACGACAGGCGCCGCTCTGCAAGGCTGAAACAGTAGAGATTACCGCCGCCGCCCGGCTGATCGCCATCGCGCGAGATCGTGCGGCGCTCGAGATGGCACTTCAGCAGCGTTCCGACACCGCCATGGCCGACGAAGGCGATCGGTGCCGAGGGATCGTGGTCGTCAAGAATGGTCTCGACGGCAGAGACGATCCGGGCCTGGGCGTCGATCGCCCTTTCCCAGCCTCGAAAACTCTCTTCCGGGCGCGCGAAGAACCAGTCAGCTGCCTTCTCGAATTCCGCAGGCGGCAGGAAGCCGGTCGCCGAGCGGTCGTTTTCGTGCATGCCGGGGACAATTTCGATCGTCACGCCCGCCGCTTGCGCAAGGATAGCTGCGGTCTGTATGGCTTTTGTCTCGTCGCTGGAAACGATGCGGCGCAGTCGCCTCGCCCACACGCTCCTAGCGATGGTGCGGACGCGAGCCTCGCCGGTCTCCGACAGACCCCATTGGGACACCTGGACACCTGGGTCGATCTTCACTTGCGGATGGGTGATGTAAAGCCCGTGCATCTCAGCTGCGGCGGTAGATCCAAAGCTGGGCCGGCGGGATATTGCGGACGATGAAATCGAAATGCTTGATATGGTATCGCTCCGGCCGGGCGATGATCGGCGAGACGGGACCATAGGAAATCTGGACGACGGGCCTGCCTGCCGGCATACGGTCGAGGAGGCTTTCGAGAAGGGCGATCCGCGCCTGCATCGGGAAGTTTAGAAGCGGCACGGCCGAAACGACGGAATCGAAAGTCTGATCCTTGAGCGCGCCCAGCGTCTTGTCCAGGCTGAACGCATCGCCGTTGATGAAGCGCACGCCCGGATAGAGGCGGACGAGATGCTCGTAGAAATCGGTCGAATACTCGATAGCGACGAGGTTTTCCGGCTTCACGCCGCGGCCGAGGATGGCCTTGGTAATGGCGCCAGTGCCGGGACCGAGTTCCAGAACCGGGAGACCGGAGTTCACGTTGACGACGCTTGCCATCTTGCGGGCGGTGATCGAGGACGTCGGAACGATGGAGCCGACCGTTTTCGGCCCCTGCATCATGCCCTTGAAGAAGCGGATTTCCTCATCGAACTTTTTGCCGAGCCGTTCCTTCAGCCGCAACGCCATGCCGTCCTCCACGATCACGCAAACAAATCGTCAGTTCTCTATTTGCAGTCCTCGGATACGAAAACAAGACCAAATGTCGCAATCGGCAAACTTCACGCGGTAAATGCGACGCGCGATTACACGCGCATCGGCATCAAGACATAGAGCGCATCGTCGCCGGCGGTGTCGCGAATAAGCGTTGGCGAGCCTGCATCGGCAAGCTGGAAGATCGCCTGATCGCCGGAAAGCTGGGCCGTGATGTCGAGCAGATATTTGGCGTTGAAGCCGATTTCCATGGAATCGGTGTCGTAGTCCACCGCCACCTCTTCCGTGGCACTGCCGGAGTCCGGATTGTTGACCGTAAGCAGCAGCTGGCCGTCGGAGAGCGCCAGCTTCACGGCGCGGCCACGCTCGGAGGAAATCGTCGAGACGCGATCGACAGCTTGGGCAAATGTCGTGCAATCGACACGCATCTCCTTGTCGTTGCCCGTCGGGATAACGCGCTGGTAGTCCGGGAAAGTGCCGTCGATGAGCTTCGAGGTCATGACGATCGAGCCGATGCTGAGGCGGATCTTCGCGTCCGAGACTTCCACGGTGACGACCGCATCAGGATTGTCGACCAATTTCTGCAGTTCGCCGACCGTCTTGCGAGGAATGATGATGCCCGGCATGCCTTCGGAACCCGAGGGCGCCTTCACATCGGCGCGCGCGAGGCGATGGCCGTCGGTGGCGACCGCGCGTAGCTTCAGGTCGCCGCCGCTTTCGATCGTGTGGAAGAAGATACCGTTCAGGTAATAGCGCGTCTCTTCGGTCGAGATCGCAAACTGCGTGCGATCGATCAGCATCTTGAGATCGGATGCCTTCAGCTTGAACGAATGCGTGAAGGTGCCGGCGGTCAGATCCGGGAAGTCGGATTGCGGCAGGCACTGCAGCGAAAATTTCGAGCGGCCGGACTGGACCGCCATCGAGCCGCCATCCGTCGATGTCGCAAGCAGAACTTCCGAGCCGTCCGGTAGCTTGCGGACGATGTCGTAAAGAAGATGCGCCGGGACTGTCGTCGCGCCAGGCTGCTCGACATTGGCGGGCGTGGCTTCGGTCACTTCGAGGTCGAGGTCGGTCGCCTTCATGTCGAGGTTCTGACCATCGGCGCGCAGCAGGATATTGGACAGGATCGGGATCGTGTTGCGACGTTCGACCACGCGGTGAACGTGGTTCAGCGACTTCAACAGGTTTGACCGCTCAATTGTAATACGCATGGGATGCTACCGCTTTTCGACCGTTACTGTCCCGGCGTACAAAGGCGCGCCAGAAGATGCTTTTCGGCTCCGGACCGGAGGAGTGGATAGGCAAAATGGCAGAACTTTGCGGCCGAATGCAAGGGGTGCGAGGCCAAGCGGGGCTCCAATTGCGGTTTTCCGCGATGATGCTCACAGAATTCCCGACACTTGCCGCCGACAAAGCCCTCGCGCATAAAGATTAAAGAGCAAAAGGGGCCTTGAACTTGAATAATGAGGATACGCCAAGCGAGAGCGGTGGGCACCGCGGCTATCGCTTGCACAACGTCGCCATTCCGGCCCGCCCGCTGGAGCCGGCGCTTTATCTCGTCGCTACGCCGATCGGCAATCTCGGTGATATCACGTTGCGGGCGCTGGAAACGCTTGCGGGTGCCGATGTGCTTGCCTGCGAGGACACGCGCGTGACCCGCGTTCTTCTGGATCGGTACGGTATCCGCAACCGGCCGTTTGCCTATCATGAGTATAATGCCGATGAGGCAGGTCCGCGATTGTTGGCTGCGCTTGCGGCTGGCAAGTCCGTCGCGTTGGTCTCCGACGCCGGAACGCCGCTCGTTTCCGATCCCGGCTATCGCCTCGCGCAGGCGGCGATCGAAGCAGGCTATCGTGTTATTCCCGTTCCAGGGGCATCCGCACCGCTCGCCGCGCTCGTCGGCTCGGGTCTGCCGAACGATGCCTTCTTGTTTGCAGGGTTCCTCCCCGTCAAGGACAAGGCTCGGCGCGACCGGCTGGCGGAACTTGCCGCCACCCCGGCAACGCTGCTCTTCTTTGAATCGCCGCACCGCATCGGCGCGACGCTGGCTGCCGCTGCCGATGTGCTTGGGCCCACCCGCAACGCATCCGTCTGCCGTGAGTTGACGAAGACCTATGAGGAGTTCCGCCGAGGCACGCTCACGGAACTTGCCGCGCACTACGCCGAAAACGACAACGTGAAGGGCGAGATCGTGCTCGTGATCGGCCCCCCGGAAGAGAAGCAGGCGGACGAGGCGGACGTTGAGGCAATTCTCGCCAATCTTGCGACTTCCATGCCGACGGCCAAGGCGGCCGCTGAAGCTGCCCGGCTTACCGGCCTGCCACGCAAGGAACTTTACCAGCGTCTGCTCGATATGAAGGTCAGGGATGAGCGATAGGGATGTAACCCTTAGCCGGAGAAAGGCTGAACGCCGCGGCCATATCTCGGAATATATCGCGGCGGTCGTTTTGATGCTGAAGGGCTATCGCATCGTAGCGTTCCGCTACCGCACGAAGCTCGGCGAGATCGATATCATTGCCCGAAAGCGCGACCTCGCGGTCTTCGTCGAGGTGAAGGCCCGGTGCGACGAATTACGCGCCGTAGATGCGGTTTCGTACGCCGCCCAAAAACGCATCCGGAACGCCAGTGATCTGTGGCTCGCGCGCCAGCCGGATTACAGCCGCCTCTCTCAACGATATGATATTGTAGCGGTATTGCCCGGCCGTCTGCCGCGGCATTTTCCAGATGCATTCTGATCGGCTTGCATAGCTGTGCAAAATGCCGGATTTTGTGACGGTCCTGTCATGAAACTTTTAAGGAGGCGTCACAGTAGCCCTCTATTGCGTCTCTCACCAATAGTTGGTGAGAGGGTTTATCCATGTTCAAGAAGTTTGCGCTGGCCGCTGCTGCGGTCGTACTGTCTTCGTCGACGTCGTTCGCCGCGACTGAAGTCACCTGGTGGCATGCCATGGGCGGCGAGCTCGGCCAGAAGCTCGAGCAGATCGTCCAGAAGTTCAACGACAGCCAGACCGAATACCACGTCACGCCGGTCTTCAAGGGCACCTATCCGGAAACCCTGACGGCCGCGATCGCAGCGTTCCGCGCAGGTCAACAGCCGGCTATCGTTCAGGTCTTCGAAGTCGGCACCGGTACGATGATGGCTGCCAAGGGCGCCGTTTACCCGGTCTACAAGCTGATGGCTGATGAAGGCGAGCCGTGGGATCCGTCGAAGTTCATCGCGCCGGTCGTCGGCTACTACTCCGATCCGGAAGGCAACATTCTGTCCTTCCCGTTCAACTCCTCGACGCCGATCCTCTACTACAACAAGGACGTCTTCAAGAAGGCCGGCCTTGATCCGGAAGTCGCTCCGAAGACCTATGCCGAACTGGCTGACTTCTCGAAGAAGATCGTCGATTCCGGCGCTGCCAAGTGCGGCTTCACCATCACCTATGCTGCCACCTGGCTCGGTCTCGAAAACTTCTCGGCCATTCATGACCTGCCTTACGGCACGCTGCAGAACGGCTTCGGCGGCACCAAGGCTGAACTTAGTTTTAATGGCCCGAACCAGGCTCGTCTCTGGGACGACCTGAAGAAGTGGCAGGACGCCGGTTACTTCCAGTACGGCGGCCCGGGCGGCGGTCCCGACTCGGCTCCGAAGTTCTATTCGCAGGAATGTGCCATCTATATGGGCTCCTCGGGCTCGCGCGCAGGCGTCATCGCCAACGCCAAGAATTTCCAGGTCGGTTTCTCGACGCTCCCCTACTACGACGACGTGACCAAGGATCCGAAGAACTCGATCATCGGCGGCGCAACCCTCTGGGTATTGAACGGCCAGAAGCCGGAAGTCTACAAGGGTGCCGCCAAGTTCTTCACCTATCTCAGCCAGCCGGAAGTACAGGCTGATTGGCACCAGTTCTCCGGATACCTGCCGATCACCAACGCTGCCTACGATCTCGGCAAGTCGCAGGGTTACTACGAAAAGAACCCGGGCTCCGACGTCGGTATCAAGCAGATCACCCGCGGCACGCCGTCCGACAACTCGAAGGGCGTTCGCTTCGGCAACCTGACGCAGATCCGCGACATCATCGACCAGCAACTCGAAACCGTGCTTTCCGGCAAGCAGACCGGTCAGCAGGCGCTCGATGAAGCCGTCAAGGAAGGCAACGCCATCCTGCGCGAATTCGAAGCCGCAAACTCGAACTAAGCCTTCGAGGTTGAATCCAAGCCCTCCCCACGCCGGGGAGGGCCTTTCCATGTTGGGCGAGCCATGCAGACAAAGCGCACAATCTTCTTGAACCGCGTCCTGCCATATTTCCTTCTGGCGCCGCAGCTCGCGATTACACTTGTTTTCTTCATTTGGCCTGCGTTCCAGGCATTCCGCCAGTCGTTCCTGCGCGAAGACCCCTTCGGCATGAAGACGACCTTTGTTTGGTTTGCCAACTACACGAAGCTCTTCGGCAGCGCCGATTACATGAATGCGCTATGGGTGACGCTGATCTTTTCGGTGTCCGTTACCGTGCTTTCGATGGGGCTTTCGCTGCTCTTCGCCGTCTGCGTGAACCGCGTGCTGAAGACCGGAAGGCTCTATACCACGCTGCTCGTTTGGCCCTACGCCGTCGCACCCGCCGCGGCCGGCCTTCTCTGGTGGTTCATGTTCAACCCCAGCATCGGCATCCTGCCCTATATCCTTCGCCATCTCGGCTATGACTGGAACCACCGCCTGAACGGCAATGATGCGATGATCCTCATCGTCGTCGCCTCGGCCTGGAAGCAGATTTCCTACAATTTCCTCTTCTTCGTCGCCGGCCTGCAGTCCGTTCCGCAATCGGTGACGGAAGCTGCCGCCATCGATGGCGCCGGTCCGTTCAAGCGATTCTGGACGGTGGTTTTCCCGCTGCTTTCGCCGACAACCTTCTTTCTGGCGGTCGTCAACATCACCTATGCGCTGTTCGACACATTCCCTGTTGTGGACTCGACCACCTCCGGCGGCCCCTCGCAATCCACCAACACGCTGGTCTACAAGGTCTATGCCGATGGTTTCGTAGGCCTCAACCTCGGTCCTTCCGCCGCTCAATCGGTCGTGCTGATGCTTATCGTCGTCGCCCTGACCGTGATCCAGTTCCGCTGGGTCGAGAAAAAAGTACAGTATTGAGGCCCGCGCGATGATCGAGAACCGTCCCTTTCTGAACTTCCTCACGCATCTCGTGCTGATCGTCGGCGTGGTAACGGTGATCTTCCCCGTCTATCTCGCCTTCATCGCCGCGACCCACGGCTCGACGGATTTCATGACCGGCCTGGTGCCGCTCCTTCCCGGCGATCAGCTCGTTTCAAATTTCAGCCAGCTGCTCAGCAACGGCAACTCGGTGGCCGGTGCGCCACCCTTCGCGCTGATGCTGGCAAACAGCTTGCTGATGGCGGTGATGATTGCCGTCGGCAAGATCGCAATCTCGATCCTCTCCGCCTTCGCGATCGTCTATTTCCGCTTCCCGTTCCGCATGGCCGCGTTCTGGGTCATCTTCCTGACGCTCATGCTGCCGGTCGAAGTGCGTATCCTGCCGACCTACAAGGTGGTCGCCGACCTCGGCATGCTGAATTCCTATCCGGGTCTGATCATTCCGCTGATCGCATCGGCGACCGCAACCTTTCTGTTCCGCCAGTTCTTTCTGACGATCCCGGAGGAACTGATGGAGGCAGCGCGCGTCGATGGCTCCGGACCGATGAAGTTCTTCGTCGATATCCTGCTGCCGCTGTCGCGTACCAATATCGCCGCTCTCTTCATCATTCTCTTCATCTACGGCTGGAACCAGTATCTCTGGCCAATGCTGATCACCACCGACCCCGGCTATTACACCGCGGTGATGGGCATCAAGCGCCTGGCCGCAGTCCTCGACGGCAACACGCAGTGGAACCTCGTCATGGCGGGCGTTATCCTGGCTGCCCTGCCGCCGGTCCTCATCATCATCGTCATGCAGCGCCTTTTCGTCAAAGGCCTGGTCGAAACGGAGAAATGACAATGGCCTCTATCGATGTAGAAGGCGTCGGCAAGATCTATCACGGTGGGGTCAAGGCCGTCTCCGATGTCGGCATCAATATCAAGGATGGTGAGTTCATCGTGCTTGTCGGGCCTTCGGGCTGCGGCAAGTCCACGCTGCTGCGCATGATCGCCGGTCTTGAAAGCATTTCTGAAGGGCAGGTGAAAATCGGCAACCGCGTCGTCAACAATGTCGAGCCGGCTGAACGCGACATTGCCATGGTCTTCCAGAACTACGCGCTCTATCCGCATATGTCTGTCCGGCAGAACCTCGAATACGGCCTGAAGAACCGCAAGACGCCAAGGAATGAAATCGACGCCCGCGTCGCGGAAGCCGCGCGCATGCTGCAGATCGCGCAATATCTGGAGCGCAAGCCGAAGGCGCTCTCCGGTGGCCAGCGCCAGCGTGTTGCGATGGGACGCGCGATCGTCCGCAAGCCTGCCGTTTTCCTGTTCGACGAGCCGCTCTCGAACCTCGATGCCAAGCTGCGTGTTTCGATGCGCGGCGAGATCAAGCGCTTGCAGCGCCGTCTCGCCACGACCTCGATCTATGTCACCCATGACCAGCTGGAGGCGATGACGCTCGCCGACCGCCTCGTGGTGCTGAATGGCGGCAGGATCGAGCAGGTCGGCGCGCCGCTCGACGTCTATCACACGCCCGCGTCCACTTTCGTGGCGAGCTTCATCGGCTCTCCCGCCATGAATCTTCTGAAAGGCGAGCTGCATGGCGACAAGCTGGCGATTGGCCCGAGCCTGATCGATCTCGCGGGCAATGCCCCAACCTCCGGCCCCGTCACCATCGGGATGCGCGCGGAAGACCTGCGCCTAGCCAAGCCGGACGAATACGCCATGCCGCTGACGGTGGAATATGTCGAAGAACTCGGCTCGCAACGCCTCGTCCACGGGCTTCTGGGCGACCAGCCGTTGACGGCGGTCGTCTCCCCGGAAACGGCGATGGCAGCGGAACTGCGCTTCGTGATCGCGCCGGAAAAGCTGCATTTCTTCGCGCATGACACCGGCAAGCGCATCGCTGGCGGCGCTACGGCTGCCGATAGTCCGGCCGCCGCGGCTCATGCGATCGCTTGAAACGCATTGTTAAGATTTTAACAGTCGCCTGAACGGAGCCGTTACGACTCTCTGCTATTCCGCAATGACCGGGGATAGCAATTAGGGGGTTGTGCATGGCCTGGAAGTTGATGCTCGCAAGCGCGGTCGCGATGGCGGCGCGTTCCGTACCGCAGGTCATTGTGCCGGCGCGCGGCAAGAACTTCGTTGCGCATTCCAGCGACCGCCTGCCGATGAAATCGACGCCGATCAACCCGGATTGGGTCGTAGCCGGCGACCCGCAGGCGCGTACCGCGGAGCATTCCCGCGGCCATGACGACGCATCAGTGACGGCGATCTGGGACTGCACCGCCGGCGAATTCCGCTGGTTCTTCGGCTGGGACGAGACGGTGATGATCCTCGAAGGCGAAGTGCATGTCACCGCGGAAGATGGAACCGAACGGATGCTGCGTGCCGGCGACGTCGCCTTCTTCGCAGGCGGCACATGGGCAAGCTGGCGGGTGGACAACTACGTGCGGAAGGTCGCGTTCCTTCGCAAGCCGTTCCCGAAGCCGGTTGCGATCCTCTACCGTCTTCGCAACCTCCTGCGAAACGGCGAACAGCAGGGCCTCGCGGCCTGAAAAATCCTAGACGTGAGTGGCCTGACGTCATTGATTGGCGTTGCGTTTGCGCTGCTTGAGACCTACATCTGTCCGGCATTCAATGAGGGACGGAAATGGCCAAGATCAAGAACGTAGCGGTCCAGATGGACCATGTCGCGGGCATCAATATCGCAGGCGATTCCACCTTCGCCATGAGCCTCGAGGCGCAAACGCGCGGCTACAAGCTTTTCCATTATACGCCCGAGCGGCTGAGCTTCCGTGACGGCAGGCTCTACGCCTCCGTCGAGCCGATGCTGCTGCGCGACGTGAAGGGCGACCATTTCGAACTCGGCGCCCCCGAGCGTGTCGATCTTTCGACCATGGACGTCGTGCTGCTCCGCCAGGACCCGCCCTTCGACATGGCCTACATCACCTCCACACATCTCCTGGAGCGCATCCATCCGAAGACGCTCGTCGTCAACGATCCGGCCTGGGTGCGCAATTCGCCGGAGAAGGTTTTCGTTACCGAATTTGCCGATCTCATGCCGAAGACGCTGATCACCAAGGATGCGGAGGAGATCCGCCGCTTCCGCGAAGAGATGGGCGACATCATTCTGAAGCCGCTCTACGGCAATGGCGGTGCCGGCGTTTTCCACTCGACCAGGGACGACCGCAACCTTTCCTCGCTGCTCGAAATGTTCGGCCAGCTTTTCCGCGAGCCCTTCATCGCCCAGCAATATCTGCCGGATGTCCGCAAGGGCGACAAGCGCATCATCCTCGTCGACGGCGAGCCGGTCGGCGCCATCAACCGGGTGCCGGCCGAGCACGACAGCCGCTCCAATATGCATGTCGGCGGCCGCGCGGAGGCCACCGAACTGACGGCCCGCGAAAAGGAAATCTGCAGGCGCATTGGCCCGGCATTGAGAGAACGCGGTTTCCTGCTTGTCGGGATCGATGTCATTGGCGACTACCTGACCGAGATCAACGTCACCTCTCCGACGGGACTCCGGGAGGTCCGCAAGTTCGGCGGTGCCGATATCGCAAGCCTCCTCTGGGATGCCATCGAGCGCAAGCGCGCCTGACCGTTCCGGCTTCTGTTCCCTTTCGTTCGCGCTCTGCGTACTCGCTGCAACCCGGCTGCAACGAGTACGTGAGTCCGTTCTTTTATTGTTCTTGTTTTATTCTTTCTTCTATGTAAGATTGCAATCTGTGGCGACAACAAGTCGCAAAACGGGCGTAAAAGTTGCAGGCAGGGGATGGGCATGGTCGCGCGCGTCAGTACGGTTGCATTTCAAGGCATTGAAGGCGTACCTGTGGAGGTCCAGGTGATGGTCGCTCCCGGTAAAGTGGGAATGCAGATCGTCGGGTTGCCCGACAAGGCCGTGGCGGAAAGCCGCGATCGTGTGCAGGCGGCACTCCATGCTTCCGGTCTCGCGTTGCCGGCAAAGAGAGTAACGGTCAATCTCGCGCCTGCCGATCTGCCGAAGGAAGGCAGCCACTTCGATCTGCCGATCGCGCTCGGCCTGATGGCGGCGCTTGGGGCCATACCGGCGGATGCGCTTTCCGAGTTCGTCGTGCTTGGCGAACTCAATCTCGACGGCACGATTGCGCCGGTTTCCGGCGCGCTCCCGGCGGCGATCGGCGCCAACGCTATGGGCAAGGGCCTGATATGTCCGGCTGAAAGTGGCGCGGAAGCCGCATGGGCAGGCGCCGACCTCGACATCCTCGCACCGCGCAGCCTGATCGCGCTCGCCAATCATTTCCGGGGAACGCAGGTGCTTTCGCGACCGGAGCCATCTATCCGCGCCAATGCGGCCAACCTGCCGGACCTTGCCGACATCAAGGGGCAGGAGAGCGCCAAGCGCGCGCTCGAAGTGGCAGCCGCCGGCGGGCATAATCTCCTGATGGTCGGTCCGCCCGGCTCCGGCAAGTCGATGCTGGCAGCGCGGCTACCCTCCATCCTGCCACCGCTTTCGGCGGCCGAGCTTCTCGAAGTCTCGATGATCCATTCCATTGCCGGCCAGCTTTCCGGCGGCAAGCTCTCGGATCGCCGTCCGTTCCGCACGCCGCATCATTCCGCGACGATGGCGGCGATGGTCGGCGGCGGCCTGCGTGCGAGGCCCGGCGAAGCGTCGCTGGCGCATCACGGCGTCCTCTTCCTGGACGAGTTTCCCGAATTTTCGCCGCAGGCGCTGGATGCACTGCGCCAGCCGCTGGAAACGGGTGAGTGCATCATCGCCCGTGCCAACCACCGGGTTTCCTATCCGGCGAGCATCCAGCTTGTCGCGGCTATGAACCCCTGCCGCTGCGGCATGGCCGGCGAACCGGGCCACAGCTGCGCCCGCGGCCCGCGTTGCCAGTCGGATTACCAGGCGCGAATTTCCGGACCCTTGATGGACCGCATCGATATCCGCATCGACGTTCCTGCGGTGTCCGCAGCCGACCTCATTCGCCCGATGGCAGCCGAGACAAGTGCCGCGGTGGCAGCCCGCGTCGCGCTCGCCCGGGAGATCCAGCAGGATCGCTTCATTGCGGCGGGTCTTGCAGGGATTGTCACGAATGCCCGCTGTTCGACGGCAGCGATCGAAAAATATGCCGAACCGGATGCCGGCGGCCTGCAGCTACTGCGCGACGCCGCCGAGAAAATGCGGTTTTCAGCACGCGGCTATCACCGCGTGCTGAAGGTGGCGCGGACACTTGCCGATCTCGACGGCAAGCCCATGGTCGGGCGTATTCATCTTGCGGAAGCCATTTCCTACCGGATTGCCGGCGAGCGGTTGACGGTGGCTGCGTGAGATGAGCGAGTAGGAAGTCGCAAATAGCGAATAGTTACATGGCTTGCCTGCAGCCTCGAAGGCGGTAGCCTCTCGCTATTCAGTTCCCTAGTCCTTCAAATAGCGCCGTCGAAAGATAGCGCTCTGCGAAAGACGGAATGATAACGACGATATTCTTGCCCGCATTCTCCTCGCGGCGACCGATCTCGATGGCAGCCGCCAGCGCCGCACCAGAGGAAATGCCGACGGGAACACCCTCGAGCTTGGCGACGAGGCGGGCTATCTCCATGGACTGGGCGCTGTTGACGGTGACGATCTCGTCATAGATCTTGGTATCGAGGATCGCAGGGGCAAAGCCGGCGCCGATGCCCTGGATCTTGTGCGGGCCTGGCTGGCCGCCGGATAGAACAGGAGACTCTTCCGGTTCGACCGCAATCACCTTGATTTCCGGCTTCTTCGACTTCAGAACCTGGCCGGCCCCTGTGATTGTGCCGCCCGTGCCAATGCCGGAAACGAGAATGTCGACGGTGCCTTCGGTATCGTTCCAGATTTCCTCGGCCGTTGTCTTGCGGTGGATTTCCGGGTTTGCCGGATTCTCGAACTGCTGGGGGATGATGGCGTCGGGAAGCGACGCGGCAAGTTCTTCCGCCTTGGCGATTGCGCCCTTCATGCCCTTCGACCCTTCGGTCAGCACGAGTTCGGCGCCGAGCAGCGCCAGCATCTTGCGGCGCTCGACCGACATGGTCTCCGGCATGGTAAGGATGAGCTTATAGCCCTTGGCCGCGGCTGCGAAGGCGAGCGCGATGCCAGTATTGCCCGAGGTCGGTTCGATGAGCGTCGAGCGGCCGGGCGTAATTTTGCCCTGAGCTTCGAGACTCTCGATCATGGCGACGCCGATGCGATCCTTGACCGAGGCAATCGGGTTGAAGAATTCGAGCTTGGCAAGAAGATTTGCCCTGACGCCCTTTTCCTTGGCGAGCTTGTCGAGGCGAACAATCGGCGTATCGCCGATGGTCTCGGTGATCGACGAGTAGATGCGGCCACGGCCCGGTTTCCTCAGCATGAATACGCTCCCTTAATGATGGTTGGGGAAGAGAATAGGGTCAAAGTCTGAAGCAGGCCAGAGTGCCTTGCTTCACGGGAGCATGATTGGAGGGAAAATATCGTTTGGAACAGCTGCTTTGCAGAACGAATTTTTCAGGCCGCGCGGGTGGCGATGAAAGCGGCAGTGCCGGCCAGAATGCCGGCGGCCGTCTTGTTCAGCGCCCGTAGCGCGCGTGGTTGCTTGAGCATCATTCGCGCGCGCGAGGCAAGGAGCATATAGGGCACCAGAACAACCAGCAACACGATGAAGGTGGTTGCCAGGAGGATGCTGTATTCGCGGAGCCCGATGTGACTTATGTCGATCAACGTCGGGACGAGGGCGACATAGAAGAGCATCGTCTTCGGGTTGCCGAGCGTCACCAGCAGGCCGGACAGGAAGCTCATGCCAATGCTGCTTGATTTGCGCGCGGCAATATTCTGCGGCAGGAGCCCGGCCGTCCATAGCTTGTACGCGATATAGCAGAGATAAAGCACGCCGGCGAATTTGATGACGAGGAAAATTCCGGTGAAGGTCTGCGCCACGAAGGCAAGGCCGAGGATCACCGCTGTCAGGTAAGTGATGTCGCCAAGAACAAGGCCTAGCCCCATGAAAAACGTCTCGCGAAAATTCGAGCCGAGCGCGCGGGCGACGATCGCAGTGATGCCCGGCCCGGGGATTGCCGCCGCGATGAAGAGCGCCGCTGCATAGGCGAATAGGGCGGTGAACGACATGATGTGGCTCCTGCTTCCATCGCCTTCTACGCCTGCAACCCGTTGGTTTCAACACCCGGCACTTTGTCATCATGCTGCGGTCGCTTGCCGCTATTGACGCTGGCTGGCGCGGTTCTAGTTCCAAGGCGGTGGTTGATCGCCGATCGAAGCCGGCACTGCCGGAGCCGCCAAATCCGGGACCACAAGCCGTTCCGGCACTTGCCATTGCCTGACACTGACGCTCGCCAAAGGAGACACCTTATGAGCCCCACAGACGCCGAAAAGCGCAAACTCGCCCCGCTTGCCACCCCCACGGACCTGAAAAGCAATGCCATTCAGGATATTTCGGGCGCTCTGGCTGCGCTGCTGGCAGATGTCTTTGCGCTTTACATGAAGACCAAGAATTTCCATTGGCATATGTCAGGGCCGCATTTTCGCGACTATCACCTGATGCTGGACGAGCAGGCTGAGCAGATTTTTGCTACGACCGATGCGATTGCCGAACGCGCCCGCAAGATCGGCGGCACGACGCTGCGTTCCATCGGCCATATCGGTCGCCTGCAGCGCATCAATGACAATGACGCGGAGTACGTCACGCCGGAGGATATGCTGGCGGAACTGCGCGACGACAACAGGCAGCTGGTATCGCTGTTGCGCGAGACCCACGATGTCTGCTCCGAGCACAATGATTTCGCCACCACGAGCCTGCTGGAAGTGTGGATCGACGAGGCCGAGCGCCGGACCTGGTTCCTGTTCGAGACGACCCGCCAGCCGAAATAGCCTCGCTCGTTTCTCAGATCATCAGCCCGCCCGCGCGCGCAACAGCTGCGCGGGCGTCCAACCAAGGTTCATGCCTGCCGCGGCGACCAGGATGATGGCTGCGCCGACCAGTTGCAGAGGCTGCAATTCGTGTCCGAATGCCAGTCGATCCACGAGAATTGCGGCGATCGGATAGATGAATGACAGCGCCCCGGTCAGATGGATCGGCAGCTTCTGGATCGCGCCGTAGAGCAGCACATACATCAGCCCTGTATGCACGATGCCCATTGTGATCAGGATCGACCATGACTGGCCATCCGTGGGCAGGTCAGAGAAATTCATGGTCGGCAGCAGCATCAGCACTCCGGTCGATACCTGAATGAGTGCGATCAGATGCGGCGGCGTGCCCTTCAGCCACTTTGCGGCGAGTGCGGCGAGTGCATAGAAGAAGGCCGCTCCGAGCGCCAGCGCAATACCCACACCATAGCTGCCTGAAACGGCCCCGGCCTCAGGCTTGGCTTCGACAATCGCCAACATGCCGGCAAAGGCAAGCGCCAGCCAGAACAGTTTGGCCGCCGTGATCCTCTCTCCGAGAAACGCGGCACCAAGCGCCAGCAGCATGAAGGGCTGCGTGTTGTAGACGGTCGTCGCGATCGAAATGGATGCGTGGGAATAGGAGGCGAAAAGCAGCAGCCAGTTCAGCACGATGGCGATCCCGCCGAGGACGGCTATGCCAAAGGCTTTCGGCGAGAGAATACACGGTTTCAGGAACCCCAAGGCGCCGCAGATGACAAGCAGGCTCGCCGCGCCGAAGAGGCAGCGCCAGAAGACGACACCGCTCACCGGCTGTCCAGACATGACGACAAACCAGCCGATTGTCCCGGAAATCACCATGGCTGCCGTCATCTCCGCGGCGCCTCTGCCTATGTCGTTCTGCATCACCATCTCCTCTGATCTGCTGGAGATTATTGCCTATGCGCGCCTGTTTCTATAATATGGAAGGTGTATGAATGCTGTTTTCCCTAAAAATAAAAGGCGAATTGGTATAAATGGCTAATGACGTGTTTCGCTTGGACGGCATCGATCAGCGGCTCCTCGATGCGCTGGCTGAGAACGCACGCATTTCCCTGAAGGAGCTGGCGCAGGCCGCCAATCTCTCGTCGCCAAGTGCGGCGGAGCGGTTGCGCCGGCTTGAGGAGCGCGGCGTCATCAAGGGCTTCACGATCGATATAGACCCGGCGGCTCTCGGGTATCCGCTGCAGGCCATCGTCCGGGTCCGGCCGCTGCCGGGGCAACTCCACGTCGTCGAACGGATTATCCAGGACACACCGGAATTCATCGAATGCGACAAGGTAACGGGCGACGATTGCTTCATCGCACGCCTGGTCGTTCGCTCGATGGGAGAGCTTGACGGCATTCTGGACAAGGTGGCCGAGAAGGCGGAGACGAATACCTCGATGATCAAGGCCTCGCCGGTCAAGCGCCGCCTCCCGCCGCTTGCCAATCGGAAGACCGATAGCCCGTAAGTCGCGGCGGTTCTGCGTTGTCTAGAAGTCCGCCATCGGCGACAGCATGGCGGCAGCCGCGGGTGCCAGGTCCTCCGCGCCGCGCAGCATGAAGACCGTGCCGCTTTCGAGGAAGAGGGCCTCGCCGTGCCAATCAAGCTTGTCCGGCGCAAAGAAGACGTCGACCTGCGCAGGGGCCACGCCGAGCCCGCCGAGGATGACACCAAGAGGCGGAATTTTCTTGGCGACGACATCAAGGAGACTGAAGCGGCCCGGCTCCTCCTGTTTCCAAGCGATCACGGCGTGCTCCTCATCGAGCCAGCTCAGGGAGACCTCGGGATCGAGTTGCGTATTGATGAGAAACATTGCCGCGTTGTGTGAGACGGCGAGCACGTCCGAAACCGGAGCGCGCGTTTTCAGCGCTTCCTGCAGGAGAGCGAAATCGCCGCTGTTTCGCGGATCGAGCGGTTGGGCAGGCTTTGCCGTGAAATTGGGCCTCGGCGCCTTTCCGGAGTGGCGGTGCATCGGCAGGCTGCGAAAGCCGTAAGGTTCGTAGAGTGAGGGTTTGTCGGTGTAGAGGACGATCGCCTCGAACTCCCGGCTTCCGCACCACTCAAGCGCCTTCCGTGTCAGATCACGGTAAAGCCCGCGCCCTCGCCATGGCGGACGAACCGCGCCGGATTGAAAGGCGGCCGCGTTGATCTGCCGGCCGTTCATGACGAGCGGCATGGCAAAGGCGGATAGGTTGGCGGCAAGCGTCCCATCGGCGGCAAACCAGCCAAAGGGCATGCTCGTCGGATCAGGGCCGCCGAGGTCTTGCAGCGGACCGATGTCGATACCGAACGTGTCGTCGAGGAGAGAAACGAGTGCCCTCCACGCGACGGGATCATGAAAATAGTCCTGACGGAAGGTCAGCCCTGAGCCGTCGAATGGCTTGCTCATACGCCGGTTGAGCCGAAGCCGCCGGCGCCACGCGTCGTCGCGCTGCCTTCGGTTATCTCGGCGACGCGCACCTGAGTGACCGGTGCGATCACCATCTGGGCAATGCGCATGCCGCGCGTAATCTCAAAGGGATCTTCGCCGAGATTGATGAGGAGGACCTTCACTTCGCCGCGATAATCACTGTCGATCGTTCCGGGCGTGTTGAGGCAGGTGATGCCGTGCTTGAAGGCGAGCCCGGAGCGCGGGCGGATCTGCGCCTCGTAGCCATCGGGAATCTCGAAGATGAAGCCGGTCGGCACCAGCGCGCGCTTGCCCGGCGCGATGGTCAGCGGCGCGTCAACAGCCACGGCCGCGCGTAGGTCCATGCCGGCGGCACCGCTCGTTTCATAGGCGGGCAGGTCGAGGCCTTCGCCGTTCGGCAAACGGATAAGGTTGAGCTTGGGGCGGATGTCGTCATGAATGGTCATGCGGGCATTACTTTGCACCGGAAAGGCCAAGGTCAATTGCAATGGCGGGCTTTAATCGCTAGATACGCCGCAATTCCACAGGATTCACATCATGGCCGAAAGTCTCGCCGAGGCGGTTTCCCGCCGCCGCACATTCGCTATTATCGCGCACCCGGATGCGGGTAAGACCACGCTCACCGAAAAGCTGCTGCTCTTCGGCGGGGCGATCCAGCTCGCCGGCGAAGTCAAGGCGAAGAAGGACCGCATCCAGACTCGGTCGGACTGGATGAAGATCGAGCGCGAGCGCGGCATTTCGGTGGTCACCTCCGTCATGACCTTCGAGTATGACGACAACGTCTTCAACATCCTGGATACGCCCGGCCACGAAGACTTCGCGGACGATACCTATCGCACGCTGACGGCGGTGGACGCGGCGGTCATGGTCATCGATGCGGCCAAGGGCATCGAGCCGCGCACGCTGAAGCTCTTCGAAGTCTGCCGCATGCGCGACATTCCGATCATCACCTTCATCAACAAGATGGACCGCGAGAGCCGCGATCCCTTCGAAATTCTCGACGAGGTGGAAGAGAAGCTCGCGCTGGACACTGCGCCGATTACCTGGCCGATCGGCCGCTCCAAGACCTTCTGCGGCTCCTATCATCTGGCGACCAATACGGTGCGCGGCTCAGATACGGAAGTCGAGGCGACGCCGGTGAACGGTCCGCAGAGCGTCGCCGACAGGCTGCCGGAAAACGAGCGGCAGGCGTTCATTGATGAAACGGAACTTGCGATCGAAGCTTGCCGGCCGTTCGACCGCCAGGCATTCCTCGAAGGCCACATGACGCCGGTGTTCTTTGGCTCGGCGCTGCGCAACTTCGGGGTCCGCGATCTGATCAACGCGCTCGGCGAATTCGCGCCGCCGCCGCGCGATCAAATTGCCGATATTCGCAAGGTGCATGCAAGCGAAGACAAGATGACGGCCTTCGTCTTCAAGATCCAGGCCAATATGGACCCGAACCACCGCGACCGCATCGCCTTTGCCCGTATCTGCTCGGGCAAGCTCGAGCGCGGCATGAAGGCGCGTCTTTCGCGCACGGGCAAGCAGCTCGGCCTCACCGCGCCGCAATTCTTCTTCGCCTCGCAGCGGCAGCTCGCCGACACCGCCTATGCCGGCGATGTCGTCGGCATTCCGAACCACGGCACGCTGCGCATCGGCGATACGCTGACCGAGGGTGAACCTCTGGTGTTCCAAGGGGTGCCGAACTTTTCGCCGGAGATTCTTCGCCGCGTCCGTCTCGAAGATGCGATGAAGGCGAAGAAGCTGAAGGAAGCCCTGCAGCAGATGGCCGAAGAGGGCGTTGTCCAGCTGTTTTCTCCGGAAGACGGCTCCCCGGCTATCGTCGGCGTCGTTGGTGCCCTGCAGCTCGACGTTCTGAAGGAGCGTCTGCAGGCGGAATACGGCTTGCCGGTCTCGTTCGAAATGTCGCGCTTCTCCGTCTGCCGCTGGGTCTCGTCCGACCAGCCGAGCGAACTCGACAAGTTTCTCACGGCCAAGCGCGGCGATATCGCCCGCGATCTCGATGGCGATCCGGTGTTTCTGGCGCAGGACGGCTTCTCCCTGCGCTATGAGGCGGAGCGCTACCCGGCGATCAAGATGGCTGCGATCAAGGAATATCACGTCGCCAAGGCAGCGTGATATTGGATGAGATATAACGATCTGTCATGATGCCCTGCACCGAAGGGGAAGATCATGGTTCGAGAAAACGAAATCAGGGAAAACGAAGTCGCTGTCGAATCGCCGTCGGCGACCGACGCGGGGCTGGTGTTTATCGGGCGTATCCTGACGCCCTGGACGTCGCGCATGGAGACGCCGCGTCAGGGGCGGCACGACGGTCCGCTCTGCAGGATCGAGATCTTCGAGCCGTGGAAACAGGCGCTCCAGGGCGTGGAGGCGTTCGAACGGCTGGAAGTGCTCTATTGGCTGGACAGAGCACGGCGCGATCTCGTGCTTCAGAGCCCCGCCAATAGCGGGAAGGTGCATGGCACATTTTCGCTTCGCTCGCCCGTCCGCCCGAATCCGATCGGGACGGCCATCGTCAAGCTGGAGGGCATTGATGACGACACTTTGCTGGTTCGCGGGATGGACTGCCTCGACGGCACGCCGCTTCTCGATCTGAAGCCGGATCGCACATTGTTTAAGCCCATCGCGCCGCCGCAGGCCGGCGATTTCCAGACCGGCGACGACGTGGCGCACTATTGCAAGAAGGCCTGACGATCAGTCGACGGCGATCATGACATCGGAGGCCTTGACGACTGCATAGGCCTCACGACCGACCGCAAGCCCGAGTTCGTCGACGGACTCGTTGGTGATGGAAGCCGTAACGATCGATCCACCGCCGATATCGATTCGGACATGCGCCGTGGTCGCACCCTTCTTCACCTCGACGATTCGGCCTTTCAGTCGATTGCGTGCACTGATCTTCATGAGACGCCTCCCGTTTCGCAACGACTAAGTGTAGCGGCGGAGATTAGCCGCAGCAATCCTACTCCCCGCGCGGATAGCGCTGGTTTTCTTCCAGCACGTTCAGGTCCATGTGGTTACGCATATAGCGCTCCGAGGCCTTCTGCAGCGGCTGATAGTCCCAGGGATAATAGGCGCCGTTACGCAGCGCCGCATAGACGACCCAACGGCGCGCCTGGCTTTCGCGCACGGCTGCGTCGTAGCTTGCGAGGTTCCAGCGCTTGCCGGCCTGTTTGGTCAACTCTTCCAGAGTTCCGGCGTAGGCAGGGTCGTTGGCCAGGTTCTTCAACTCGTGCGGATCGGCATCGAGGTCGAAGAGCATCGGCGGGTCTTTTTCGCAGAGCGACAGCTTGTAGCGGCCGTCGCGCAGGCAGACGAGCGGCGCGATCGAGCCCTCCGCTGCATATTCCATCGGTACCGCGCCGCGGCCGCCTGTGCCGGTTGCGAGCGGGCCAAGGTCTTCTCCGTCGGTCCATTTCTTCAGCGAGGTAATGTCGAGACCGGCAAGACCAGCCAGCGTCGGCGTCACGTCCAGTGTCGAAACCGGCTGATCGATGCGGGCCGCATTCCAGCCCGGTGCGGCGATCATCAGCGGCACGCGCGCCGAGCCGTCGAAGAAGCACATCTTGAACCAGAGCCCGCGTTCACCGAGCATGTCGCCGTGGTCGGAGACAAAGAGAATGATGGTGTTCTCGGCCATCCGTCCGCGTTCCAGCACGTCGAGGATCTCGCCGATCTTCTCATCGATGTAGGAGATATTGGCGAAGTAGCCTCTGCGCGCACGCCGGATCTCTTCGGGTGAAATGTCAAAAGCCTTGTAATCGCAGGCTTCGAGCAGGCGCTGGGAATGCGGATCAAGCCGATCGAACGGGATCGGCCCCACTTCCGGGTCGAGCGCCGCGCAATCCTCGTAGAGATCCCAAAATTTCCGCCGCGCGACATAAGGGTCGTGGGGATGCGTGAAGCTCACGGTGAGACACCAAGGCCGCTCGTCCTGCCGGCGGGAAAGGTCATAAAGCTTGCGGACGGCGTGGTGGGCGACCTCGTCGTCATATTCCATCTGGTTGGTGATTTCGGCGACGCCGGCGCCGGTGACGGAACCGAGATTGTGATACCACCAGTCGATGCGTTCGCCGGGCTTCGTGTAGTCGGGGGTCCAACCGAAATCGGCAGGGTAGATATCGGTCGTCAGCCGTTCCTCAAAGCCGTGAAGCTGATCCGGGCCGACGAAGTGCATCTTGCCGGATAGCGCCGTCTGATAACCGGCGGCCCGTAGATGATGCGCATAGGTGGGGATGTCGGAGGCGAATTCCGCGGCGTTATCATAGACACGCGTGCGGCTCGGAAGCTGGCCCGACATGAAGGAGGCCCGCGCCGGCGCGCAGAGCGGGCTCGCCGTATAGGTATTGGCAAAGCGCACGGAGCGCTTCGCCAATGCCTTCAGATGCGGCGCGTGAAGAAACTCGGCTGGCCCATCCGGAAACAGCGTTCCGTTGAACTGGTCAACCATGAGGATAAGGATGTTGGGGCGCGCCATGGGTATTCTGTCCTTGGGTCTTAGAGGCCGAGAGAGCTCTTCACTGCGTCTGCAGCGGGTTTCCCGTCGATCGTCGTCACGCCGGCAAGCCAGGGATCGACGGCCTTCGGATTGGCCTTCAGCCATGCCGTTGCCGCGGCCTTCGGATCGTCGCCGCCCAGGATCGAGCCCATCAGCGAGTTCTCCATGCCGATTTCGAACTTGAGGTTCTTGAACAGCGCGGCCGCGTTCGGGCACTTTTCCGGCCAACCGGTGCGCGCCAGCGTATAGACCTCGGCGCCGCCGAAATTCGGGCCGAAATAGGCGTCGCCGCCGGACAGGTATTCGAGCGAGAACTGCTCGTTCATGGGATGCGGCGCCCAGGCAAGGAAGACAACCGCGCTCTTGTCCTTCCCGGCTCGCTCGACCTGCGCCAGCATTGCCTGCTCGCCGGATTCGACGAGCTTCCAGTCCTTGAGGCCGAAGTCGTTGGCGTCAATCATTTTCTGGATATTGGAGTTCGCCGGAGCGCCCGGCTCGATGCCGTAGATCTTGTGATCGAATTCGTCGGCGTGCTTCTGCAGGTCGGCGAAGTCCTTCACGCCCTTTTCGGCGACGTAGGTCGGGACGGCGAGCGTGAACTTTGCACCTTCGAGGTTCTTGTTCAGCACCACGGTTGCCTTCGCAGATGTCAGGTCGTCGATGAAAGCCTTCTGCGCCGGCATCCAGTTGCCAAGGAAGACATCGATCTCGCCATTCTTCATCGATTGGTAGCCGATCGGGACCGAGAGCGTCTTGACGTCGGCTTCGTAGCCGAGCGCAGCCAGAACGACCGAGGTCACGCCGTTGGTGGCAGTGATGTCGGTCCAGCCCGGATCGGACATGCGAATGGTTTTGCAGGATGCGTCGTCGGCAGCGGAAGCAGCGCCGAAAGAGACGACGGAAAGGAGGAGGCCGGCAGCAAACCGGTTCATGCGCGAAATTCTTTTCATTGCAGTTCCCCTGTTATTCGAGCAATTTATTGAACATCAACTTGGTTTCCCTTGTGAAGCTGGGTTTTTTCGATGGATGGCCAAAGGAAATTTTATGGCAGAGCGGCCGGTTGACCTGGGGTGGGTTCGCGTATTTGCCGCGGTCGGCAAGCTCGGCAGTCTGTCGTCCGCCGCCGAAATTCTGGGTCTCACCCAGCCTGCCGTCAGCTATCAGATTCGTCGCCTGGAAGAGCAGATGGGCGTCGATCTCCTGCAGCGGCAACATCGCGGGGTGGAGTTGACACCCGAAGGACGGAGGCTTTTCGACATCGCCTCACGCACCGTTGGTGATATCGACACGCTGGTGCGCAGCTTCCGCAACCAATCCGAACGCCCGGCAATCAGGCTGAGAACGGACTATGCCTTCTCCTCTTTGTGGCTGATACCGCGCATGCATGCCTTCCGCCTGCTCTACCCGGAAATGGATATCCAGATCGTTGCGACACAGCGGATGGAGGGCCTGCTGGACGGCGCCGACTTTGCCGTTGTCTTCGGGACGCGGGGCGAGTTCGGCGGCGACACGCAACTGCTCCTGCCGGAAAAAGTGGTCCCGGTCTGTACGCAGGGCTTTCTCGATCGAAACGGCCCTTTAACCGACCCCGCCGATCTTGCCAAGGCACGCCTTCTGCATCTCGATACGCGCGGGCCGTCGCCCTGGTTCGATTGGAAGAGCTATCTCGCCGAACTCGGGATCGGCCGCGATCCGGCCGCAGGGCACGGAGAGCTTAGTTTCAACACCTACTCGCTTGTCGTGCAGGCGGCGATCGGCGAGCAGGGGCTGGCAATCGGCTGGCTCGGCCTGGTGGATTCGCTGCTGTCGTCCCGCATGCTTGTCGCGGCCGGACCGATACTTGAAGCGCAGGACCGCGGCTACTGGCTTCTGCCGCCGAAATCGCGGAGCGCTGAAACCGATCGGCTGGTAGCCTGGCTGATCTCAGAGGCTCAGCTCGACTGAACTGATCGTGGTGCAAGATCATTCAGAAAGTCCCGGCACCAGCGAGAAACGTCATGCTCCAGCAAATGATCCATCATCACCTTCCAACGCTCAAGCCGCTCTTCCAGCGGCATGCTGAGTGCCCGCGCCAATGCATTTGCGGCCCCTTCAATGTCGTAGGGATTGACCAGCAGCGCTCCCTTTAGCTCGCGCGCCGCACCGGCGAAACGCGAAAGCACCAGCACGCCCGGATCGTTTGGATCCTGCGCCGCCACATATTCTTTCGCGACGAGGTTCATCCCGTCTCGAAGCGGCGTCACCAACCCGACTTTGGCGAGCCGGTAGAGTCCTGCAAGAATATGGCGGCCCACGGAGCGGTTGATGTAGCGGATCGGCACCCAGTCGACGGCGCTCAAGGCTCCGTTCACCCTGCCGGCCTGTTCAGCAACGGTACGCTGCATGGCTTCATACTCCGGGACTTCGGAGCGCGATTTCGGAGTGATCTGCAGATAGGTGACGCGTCCCTGCTGTGCCGGATTGGTCAGGATGAAACGCTCGAAGGCATCGATGCGCTGCGTAATTCCCTTGGAATAGTCGAGGCGATCGACGCCGATGATCAGGCTGCGGCCTTCGACGCTTTCCCGCGCCTTCTTGACCATGCTGTTGGTCGATGCCTTTCTCGCAAATTCGGCAAAGGCCTCAGTCTCGATGCTGATTGCATAGGCTCCGCCCTTGAAGGTCCGGCCATGGGAGCTGAAGCGGCCGTCGCCGAGATCATCGCCGATGCCTTCACGCCTCAGACAGCCGGCGAAGTTCTCGAGGTCGTGATCGGTCTGGAAGCCGACGAGATCGTAATGGGACAGGCCGCGCATGATCTCCTCGTGGACCGGCATCGTGAAGAGCACGTCGGCAGGCGGCCAGGGAATATGGAGGAAGAAGCCGATGCGGTTCTTCAAGCCCATCTGACGCAGCTCCGCGGCAAGCGGAATCAGGTGGTAGTCGTGCACCCAGATGACGTCATCAGGCTCGATAAGCGGCGCCAGCCGATGCGCGAAGAAGCGGTTGACGCGAAAATAGCCGGCCATTTCCTTCCGGCCGTACTCGGCAAGATCCAGCCGGTAATGGCAGATCGGCCAGAGAACGCGGTTGGCGAAGCCGTGGTAATATTCCTGCACATCGGTATCGGTCAGGTCCGTAAGTGCGTAGGTGATATTACCTTGCTGCAGCTGCGCAAGTGGCTGCGGCTCATGTTCGCCGCTCGATTTTCCCGACCAGCCCATCCATATGCCGCCACGCTCTTCGAGAGCCGCTTTCAGCGCGACCGCCAGCCCTCCGGCGGGCGCAATGCCGCCCTTATCCGGAACGGGCACGCGATTGGACACAATGACGAGGCGGCTCATGCCAAATTCCTTTCAAACGCGAATAAAATGTCAGGTACTCAAATCTTAGGAGACTAACTCAGCGATAATGGCCCGCAGTTCCTGGGAGGAGGGGATGGACCAGCGCGCTTCGCTGGCAGGCGAAAGCGGCCCGATGCGGATCGAATGACCGCCGATCCGGTTGGCCGTGCGAAACATCGCTTCGTCGGTCACATCATCGCCGATCGCGATCGGGCGTCTGCCGGCGAAAACCGGTTGCGCCAGAAATGCCTCCATGGCATGGCCTTTGTCGGCGGCCGCCGGGCGGATCTCGATCACCATCTTGCCGTGCTGGATGGTCCAGTTCGGTCCTGCTCGGCTGAGCGCCCGCTCCATCAGCGGTTCAAGTTCAACATGTCTCTCCGGCGCAAGCCGGTAATGCGCGGCGACGGCCGCTCCCTTGTCCTCGATCAGGACGCCCGTCCAGCCGGCCGTCTCAGCAACAAGGTCTGCCTTCAGTCGCTCGAAGTCCGCCGTCGTTTCGATTTTGTGAACATGCCCGTTCGGATCGCGGCGCTCGGCACCATGAAGTCCCGCGATCGGAAAACGAAACGGTGAAAAAGCGCCGTCCACAAAATCAAGCCCGCGGCCAGTCACGAGCGCCAGGGCACCCCCGAGCTTGTTCGACAAGGCATCGAGATTTGCCGGAAGAGACGGCGGAACGGCTATCGCGTCCGGCGTTTGTGCGATGTCAAGCAAAGTGCCGTCGATATCGAGGAAGAGAGCCCAGCTCTGCGGATTGTCAGAGAGAGCGGCGAGAATAGAGTCCTTCCCTGAAACCGCATCCGATTTCGAGGTGCTGAGAGACTGCTTCTGGTATGACATGAGGCTCTATCTATGTCAGCGCCCCCTTCCGGCAACCCTAGCTTTCTGTCTCGAAGCGCGGCAGGGCTTCGATATTGGCTGTCCAGGGCAGTGCTGAGCAACACCAGATCTGCTTGCGCGGCTGCAGTTCGGCCCGCTGGTCGATCGTGCCGACACGGATGCCGACGAAGGCGTTGTCTTCTCCCTTGCGATAGAGATGCGAGCCGCAGTCGGGGCAGAAGAACTGCTGGCTCGGCGCCCCGCTATCGCCGCGCTTGACGTAGGTTTTGGGCGTCCCGCGGAGAAGCCGGAAATCCTCTTGCCGCGCGACCGTGCTGACGCGATAGGCCGTTCCCGTCAGCCGCTGGCAGTCGGTGCAATGGCAGATGCTGACGCGCTCGGGATCGATTTCGGCCTCATAGGCAATTGCGCCGCAATGGCATCCTCCGGTAACGCGCATGCCTTCCTCATTCCGCCATCTGCGCCGCCTGATGCTGGCCATAGAAAGTTTTGGCATCGGCCGTGAAAGCGGCACGCTCCTCGGCATTGGTGTAGAACATATGGCCGCCGCGATAGACGTCCAGGCTCACGCGGCCCCTCGTCAGAGTTTCCGGCAGGTGATCCACAACGTAGCGGCTGACGCCGTAGGGCGTGACGAGATCGCTATAGCCATGCGCGATCATCAGGTGAAATGCCGGATTGGACGCGAGAAGTTCGCGGATGTCGTCCGTTGCGCTCGCCTGCAGGCGGCCGCTGCCGTGTCCACCGCCCCATTGCCACTGCCGGCTGACATCGCCGTCGAGCAACGTATAGGTCATCTCGGTCTTGAAGCCGAGCTCGTTGCGCGCGTAGCTGGAAAACGCGCCGCCATAAGCGCGGGCGAAGCCGTCGAGGATGGCATCGTCGCCCCGATCAGAGTCCGATTCCGGGTAGGCATCGGGCGTGGCGAACGACGCGTCGTAGGGGCTCATCACCTCGCCCTGCTGCCTGGCGGAGTTTTTGGCAAAGGCATTGCCGAGGAAGCCGCGAGTTCGGGTAACGATATCCGCGGGAATGCCGGTCATCGTTGAGACCTTGCCATAGAAGGCTTTGGCGGCATCTCCCTTCGGGGCAGGCCCAGCCAATGTCGTCAGATATTCGCCGAGGGCAAATTTTTCGGCCTCCTGCTGGGTCTTTTCGCTGAAGGTTTTGCGCCGTTCGGCTTCTGCGGCAACGAGCGAGGGGAGTTCGAGAGCAGCTCCCAACGCAAACTGATCGGCATCGAACATCAGCCGCCCTTCGAGCAACGGCGAGAGCATGACAGCACCGGTGACGATGATGCCCTGGCTCTCCTTCAGGGTGGCGGCGACCTTTGCCGCACGGAAGCCGCCGTAGCTTTCGCCGAGAAGATACTTTGGAGAGTCCGAGCGGTTGTTATGCGCCACGTAAAGCGCAATCGCCTTGGCAATGCTCTGCGCATCGGCGTTGACGTTGTAGTAATTCGAAGCGTCGTCGGCCTTTGCCGTGCGGCTCCATCCCGTGCCGATCGGATCGATCAGCACGAGATCGGTGAAATCCAGCCAGCTTTGCGGGTTGTCGACCAGTTTGGCATCTGCGCCGTCCCGGCCCTGCGGACCAAAGTCCAGTACGCGCGGGCCGACGACTCCAAGATGCAGGAATGCCGAGGCAGCACCTGGGCCACCGTTGAAGGCGAAGGTGATCGGCCTGTTGGCGGCACCGTTTTTGGCGACATAGGCGGTGTAGAATATCGCCCCGGTCTGGGTGCCATCCTGACCAAAGATATCAAGCGTTCCAGCTGTCGCGGTATAGGCCAGGCTGCGGCCGCCGATATTGGCCTCATGCTGCGTGACGGAATCGGACGGCAGCAGTTTCAGCACCCCCGGCCGCTCTTGGGCATTCGAGGCAGCCGGTATGGCAACGGTCAGCAGGGCGAACAGGATTGCAGATCGTAGATACACTCGTTTACTCCCGGGCAATTGCGCGACCGGAGATAGCGTAGCATCCGCTGCCTTGCAGAGACATCAAGAGATGGTGATGCAGACGTGAGGACCGCGCGCTTACGGCTTCTCGATCGTCCGGGCCTCGACATGAAGCGCACGTCCGGCGTTCCAGCCGTTGATTGCGGCTCCCAGTCCGAGCAGCACGAAGAGCACGGCGCTCCAGGCGAAACCGCCTGTGGCGCCGCGAATGAGGCCGACGATCAGCGGGCCGACGGCGGCCAGCAGATAGCCGACGCACTGTGCCATGCCGGAGAGATGCGCCGCGACATGGGGATCGCGTGAGCGCAACACGATCACCGTCATCGCCACCGCGATCAGGCCGCCTTGCCCTATCCCCTGCAGCACCGCCCAGAGCCAGACGGTCGAAAGCGGCGCAAAGAGCAGGCCGAGCAGGGCAACCACCGCAATGATGCATAGCGAAGCGTTGATTAGCCGCTGATCCTTGCCGCGCACGGCGATCTGCGGCGCGACGAGGCAGGCCGTCGCCTGCACCATGACGGATACGGAAACGATGGCGCCGGCCGTTACGCCATCAAGCCCGCGCTCGCGCAGGATCGGCACGAGCCAGCCGAAGACGCAGTAAGCCAGCGCCGATTGGAGGCCCATGAAAAGAGTGACCTGCCAGGCAAGCCGGTCCCGCCAAAGGCCCTCGACCCGGAAGCCGCTTCGCCGCGCTTGAGCCGGAATTCCAAGAACCTGCGGGAGCCAGAGGAAGGCGACGATGAACGCGGGCAACGCCCAGGCAGCAAGAGCCCCTTCCAGCGAGCCGCCTAGCGCGTGCTCGATCGGCAGGCTGAAGCCGGCGGCACTTGCGGCGCCGGCACAAAGCGCCATTGTGTAACAACCGGTCATCAGCGCCGCGCGATCGGCGAAATCGCGCTTGACCAAGCCCGGAAGCAGGACGTTGCCGATTGCGATACAGGCGCCCGCAAGCGCGGTTCCGAAAAAGAGAAGCGGGATGGAGGACAGCCCGCGCAAGGCCGTTCCGAGCGCCAGCAGCAAGAGCACGCCGAGCAGCGTTCGTTCGGTGCCGATGCGCTGCGCCAGTTTTGGCGCAAGCGGGGAGAAGGCGCCCAGGCAAACAACAGGAAGTGTGGTCAGCAGGCTTGCGCCAAGAGCCGAAAGACCGAGTCCCGCGCGAATTTCCGGCAACAGCGCCGAGGCGCTGGAAAAGATGGGGCGGAGGTTGAAGGCGATGAGCACCAGGCTGACGCCGAGAATAACGCGGCTTGCCGCTGTCGGCTGTGCCGGCGCTTGCGGTGCGGGAACGCTATCCGCCTCGGCATCGATCAACTGCTCGTCGATGGCATCGAGAGCCGGGGCACTTTCGGAAATGGAGGTGTTCATGACAGGATCATTCTTTCAAGGGCGGCAATCACAGGAGCCATGAACCGTCGCACGGCGGCATCCGCTTTCGCGGGCTGCCCCGTTTCGATAGCGTTGATGATATCGGCATGCGCTTTCATGTCGGGCTCGGGGATATCCTGGCCGAGTGTCGCTTCGATCGTTTCGGCGATGGAAGCCGAAAAGAATTCGTAGATCTCGATCATCGCCCGATTGCCAGACGCCGCGATGATCGCCCGGTGAAAGGCAAGATCGCGCTCGACGAAAGCCGCTTTATCGCCACCTTCGTAATTGCCTCGCTTTGCGAGGAGGTCGCGCAAGGCAGCAATAATTTCCGGCGTCTGGCGCAGCGAGGCGAGGCGGGCTGCCTCGACGTCCAAAGCACAACGCGCCTGGAATTGATCGCGCAGACTCGCCCGCCGGGCCATCGTCAATGCCCGGCTCGCATCCGTTGTCGAGACCACATAGGTCCCGGATCCTTGCCGTGTTTCGAGCAGGCCCTGCGAGACAAGCACGCGCACGGCCTCACGGATCGTGCCCCGGCTGACCGACAGCGCGGCGGAAAGAGCCGCTTCATTCGGCAGCTTGTCGCCGACGTTCCACCGCCTTGCGAGAATCTCGCCACGGATCGCTTCGATTGCCGTATCCGCGAGATTTGTTTTGTTGAGAGGTTGCATGGCCATTCATCAAGTCATCAGATGACTTGATGAATATGGCAGAACTCGGCGTCAGTCAAAGAAAATTTCAGCAATAAAAAAGGGCCGCGTCAGCGACCCTTTCCATGAGTTTGGCCTCTAACTGGCCTGGACCGCAAAGGCGGCCCCAGGAAGGCGGGATTAAAGCGAGGGCTGCCTCGCCTTCTTCACCTCTCCCATGCCCGTTGCGAGGTCCGAAATCTCATTAGACATTGGATCACCTTCCTTTCGTTCTGTTGTCGATAGTTGGAAGGTAGGTAAAAATTTCGGCGATGCAAGACAAATCGTCTTAATGTCCCGCCTTGATGAAGGTTCCGTTCTGCAGTTCGCGCATGGCCTGCATGATTTCCTCGCGCGAATTCATCACGATAGGACCGTGCCAGGCGACCGGCTCTTCGATTGGTTTTCCGGAGACGAGTAGGAAGCGGATTCCCTCGTCGCCCGCCTGGACGGTCACTTCATCGCCGCTGTCGAAGACGACGAGCGTGCGGTTGCCGGACATGTCGCGAATGTTGATCTCTTCGCCGTTCACTTCCTTCTCGACCCGGACGCCGAAGGGTTTCGAGGCGTCGCGGAACGTCCCTGAGCCGGCAAAGATATAGGCGAAGGCATTGCGGTAGGTATCGACCGGCAAGCGCTTCTTCTTACCCGGAGGTACTGAAACGTCCAGATAGATCGGCTCGGCGGCGACCCCGTCCACGGGACCGCCCTTGCCCCAGAAATTGCCGCAGATAACACGGACGGCGGTGCCGTCGTCATCGACGACGACCGGGATGTCGGAGGATTTGACGTCCTGATAGCGCGGTGCGGTCATCTTGAGGGAAGAGGGCAGATTGGCCCAAAGCTGGAAGCCGTGCATGCGGCCCGCGAAATCGCCCTTCGGCATTTCCTGATGCATGATGCCGCTGCCGGCCGTCATCCACTGGATGTCGCCCGCGCCGAGAAGGCCGCGATTGCCGAGACTATCGCCATGCTCGACGGTTCCGGCGAGCACGTAGGTAATCGTCTCGATCCCGCGATGCGGGTGCCATGGAAAGCCGCGGATGTATTCGGCCGGATTGTCGTTGCGGAAATCATCCATCATCAGGAAGGGATCGGTCATCGACGGATCGCCGAAACCAAAGACGCGGTGCAGCTTCACGCCTGCGCCTTCCATCGTGGGGACGGCTGTGCTTTCGTGTTTGACGGGACGGATCGACATGGAATCCTCTTATGTGGGTTCAACTTGCTGGCGACTATATCGGTAGTGCTGAACGGCGCGAAACCCGTGGCGGACAGAACTCAGTGTTCACAAAAGAAGATGCCTGATCGCCGAAAGTGATCGTCGGAGGCCTCGCCAATTCCCACGAATCCATTGCAAAACCTGCAATCATTAAGTTTTTATTCACCATCGCGCTCGACAATCGAGCAGGCAATTCCAAGCAGTCCTGCCGGGCAAGGGCGGGGTTCGGAGCAAGAGAGCATGTGTCGCTGGGCAGCCTATCGTGGAGACCCCCTCTATCTGGAGGAGCTGGTGTCCTCGCCCGCGCATTCCCTCATCGAACAATCCCACTGCGCCACTCGCGCCAAGACCGCAACGAACGGCGATGGCTTCGGCATCGCCTGGTATGGCGACCGGCCGGAACCGGGCCGCTACCGCGACATCCTTCCGGCCTGGTCGGATTGCAATCTGAAGAGCCTCGCGCGGCAGATCCGCTCGCCGCTCTTTCTTGCCCACGTGCGGGCGGCCACCGGCGGCGGCACCCGGCGCGACAATTGCCATCCCTTCACGCATGAAAACTGGTCTTTCATGCACAACGGCCAGATCGGCGGCTTCGAGCGCCTGCGCCGCCCGATGGAGGCGATGCTGGATGACGCGCTCTT
>NZ_JBNDHT010000016.1:0-68665 GCF_056755115.1 Rhizobium sp. SVR5-2C
CCGATCTCGATCTTCGAGGCGAAGGTCGCCTGCGAAATGCGCAGCAGTGCCGCCAGCATCTGGCCGGTCTGGTTGGAGTCGTCATCGATCGCCTGCTTGCCGACGATGATCAGCCCCGGCTGCTCGGCTTCGACGACGCCCTTGAGGATTTTGGCGACGGCGAGCGGCTCGACCTGATCGTCGGTCTCGACCAGGATCGCCCGGTCGGCGCCCATGGCAAGCGCGGTGCGCAAAGTTTCTTCCGCCTTGGCCGGACCGATCGACACGGCGACGACTTCCTCGGCCTTGCCGGCCTCCTTCAGCCGCAGCGCTTCCTCGACCGAGATCTCGTCGAACGGGTTCATCGACATCTTCACGTTCGAAAGCTCCACACCCGTGCCATCAGGCTTCACACGGATCTTCACGTTGTAATCAACCAGTCGTTTGACGGGAACAAGCACTCTCATCGATATTTTCCTTTGACCGGTCACGCCGCCGGATTCGTTGCATTCGCCAATGCGGCCGCGGCCCTTCGCTCGTCGAGGACCCGCCTGGTATAGGCCTTGATGCCACCATCCCTCATCATTTTCAGTGCCTCCGGCGACAGAGGGGGGAGGCGTGTCTCATATCCGCTGGTGATATTCTTGAAATAGCCGCCGGTGAGGTCGATCTCTATCACGTCGCCCTCGGTGACATGCTTGTCGATATCGGTGGAGGTGAGCACCGGCAGGCCGAAATTGATGCCGTTGCGCATGAAAAGCCGGCTGAAACTCGGTGCAATCACCGCGCCGATGCCGAATTCCTTCATGGCTGCTGCGGCTTCCTCTCGGCTCGATCCACATCCGAAATTGGCGCCTGCGACGATGACATCGCCACTCCTTGCCTTCTTCGCAAAGTCGGCGTCGATGCCGTCCATCAGATGGCTCGCCATCTCGCCGGGTTCGTAGGTGGGGCGAAAATACGCTTTGGGGAAGATCAGATCGGTGTTGATATTGCTACCGAACGTCCAAGCGTTTCCCTTGATCTTCATTTATTTTCTCCGGATGACGCGAATTCTTTTGGTGAGACGACATAGCCGGCAATGGCGGATGCGGCGACGGTGGCGGGCGATGCCACGATCAGGCTCGAATCCGGGCTCCCCATGCGGCCGCGGAAATTGCGGCTGGCACTGGTGATGCCGACCTCTCCTGCCGCCATCATGCCCTGATGGCATCCCGAGCAAGGGCCGCAACCGGGGACGCCGATGACGGCGCCGGCTTCGACCATCGTCTGGATCAGCCCTTCCTTGACAGCCTGGGCGTAGACAGCCGCTGAGCCTGGATTGACCATCATGCGCAAATGCGGCGCAATCTTCTTGTTCTTCATGATCCGTGCAGCGATACGGAAATCCTCGATCCGGCCGCCGGTGCAGGTGCCGAAGATCGCCTCGTCGATACGAATGTCTGACGCTTCGCTGGCGTCGACGACATGGCTGAGATCGTGGGGCAAAGCGACAAGCGGTTCGATGTCGGAGACATCCAGTTCGATGATGTTTGCGTAGTCCTTGTCGGAATCGGTCGTGGCTACCTGCCACTTCGCCGGATCCGATCGTCCCTTGAGGAAGTCAAAGGTCACTTCGTCGGGCTGTATGTAACCGGCCTTGCCGCCGAAATCGATGACCAGATTGGTGAGCACAAGGCGCTCATCCATGCCAAGCTCGGAAACCACCGGCCCGGCGAATTCGACACCCTGATAAACAGCGGCGTCTTCCCCGTAGAGTTGCGCGATGCGTAGGATGATATCCTTGGCAGTCACGAAGGGCTTCAGCTTGCCATGGAGATCGAACCGGACGACCTCCGGTACGCGTACCCAATTGTATCCCAGCGCCAACCCGGACGCGATGTCGGAATGGCCGAGGCCCGTCGAGACGCAGCCAACGGCTCCGTTCGTCACCGTGTGGGAATCCGTGCCGAAGATGAGGGCGCCGGGATAGGCATAGCCTTTTTCCGGAAACAGGACATGTCCGATGCCTTCGCCGGCATGGAATTTCGATATGCCTTCGGCGTTGAGCCAGGCGCGTGTCGCCTTTTGCGCTTCCGCGTCCTGCGGTCTGATCGCCGGGTAATGGTGATCGAAGACGACGACGATGCGATTCGGATCGAAAACGCGATCGGCGCCCATTTCCTTGAGAAGGGCGCGCGCTCGTGCGGCGCCGCGGTCATTCAGCATGATGTAGTCGGGAGTCACATTGACGATTTCGCCGACCTCGACGCTTGCGACACCGGCGTGTGCCGCAATGATTTTTGCCAAAGCATGCATGGCTAATTCTCCGTCCAAGGACAGTTCGGGGTAGCTGCCCTAATTTCATATTGTGAAATCGCATTTCACATGGCTTGCACGTTACAGCGAAATTGGAAATACTGTCAACGACCAAACAGTCAGAAAGAGGAGTGGTCCTGATGAACTCACCAGCAGATTTTCGCCAGCCAGGCGTATTGGGTGGCGGTATGAAAGAAAGCGAGCCAGCAGCGGTGCGGCTGCGAAAGCTGATGAATCAAACCGAACGCGTGGTGCCGGTACTGCATCCGCCAAGTGCGGCAGTTGCACGCATCATGGAGTCGACCGGCTGCGAGATAGGGTTCGTAGGGACGGGCAGTGTTGTCGGCAGTTATACCGGTCTTGCGGATGTCGGGACTCTGACGATGATGGAATGCGTAACGGTTGCCGGATGGATTGCCCAATCCGTCAAATTCCCTATCATCATGGATGGAGATACCGGCCATGGCGGAATAATGGCGGTGCGCCGCATGGTCCGGGAATGCATTCGAGCTGGTATTGCCGGCATTCGAATCGACGATCAGCCGCTCGAAGGCAAGCGCCGGACCGGTGACGCGGGCGTAGAAGTCGTGCCGTTGGATCAGGCTATCGCGCGTTACAGGGCGGCTGTGGATATGAAGAACGAGTTGGATCCCAACTTCGTCATAATGGCGCAATGCTATGCGCGCGACGCCGTTGGTTCAGACCTCGATTCCACCATCGCCCGCCTTCGTGCCTACAGGGAAGAGGCCGGGGTCGATTGGGTGCAGCTTGAATCTCCCCATTCAACCGATGAGATCCGGCTCGCCCGGGCCGCGTTCAAAGGACCGTTTTCCTTCATGAAGGGAAAATTGCCGCGCTATCTCTCGTTTGAGGAACATCTCGAGCTGGGCGTCAACCTCGCATGGCTTCCGGGCTTCACCCATCATGTCATGTGGGCCGCAGTCTGGGACTTCATGCACGACTTCCAAAAGCACGGCATTGCCGCTTACGAGGCGTTTCAGGAAACGCGAAAGGACAATCCCTATCCCGTTCCGTTCGTGGGGCCAGACGGGGAAGGGGCAGCCCTTCAGCAATTGCTCGAAGAGCGCTACTTCGGTGAAGCAGCGTCTGCCAAATACAAATCCTGAAAAGCAAAAGGGCGGCTCAAAGCCGCCCTCCTTACATCGAATAGCTATTTACTCTTCAGGGCGAAGCTTGCAGCTTCTCGACCGGCCAAACGTCCGAAGACGGCGCCCGCCATTAAGCCGGTGCTACCCGGATAGTTGAAATAATAGAGTCCACCGACCAGTTCGCCAGCCGCGAAAAGCCCTGGAAGTGGTTCGTCTTCGATGTCGAGGACGTGTGCGTCGGTGTCGATTTTCAGCCCGCCGAAGGTAAAGGTGATGCCGCAGCCGACCGAATAGGCTTCGAACGGGCCTTGTTCGATCGTATTTGCCCAATTCGATTTGTTGACGGCGAGCCCGACGGTGGATCTGCCATCCTTGCTGTTCGGATCGAAGGCAACATCCTTCTTGATAGCCGCGTTATAGTCGCGGACCGTCTGAAGGAAGTTGTGGTAGTCCACGTCTCCCATCTTGTCGACAAGCTCCTCGAGCGTATCGGCCTTGACTTTGGTCGCTCCGCGCATCTTGTATTCGTCGCGCAGGAGATGAGCAACCTGCGCATCGAAGACTTGCCAGGCGTAGCTGCCCGGCTGCTGCAGGACGACGCGCCCATACTTGGCATAGGTGTAGTTGCGGAAGTCGGCACCTTCGTCGAGGAAGCGCTTGCCTTCCGAATTGACCATGATGCTGTACGGATAGCTGTGCCGGTATCCGGCGGTATGCTGTCCGTCGACGTCGCCGTAGTCGTTGGCGTATCGCTCCCAGGCAACGGAGTGACAGCCCGACCACTGGCCGTAGGACTGAGCGCCGGCGTCAAGCGCCATCTGAATCCCGTCGCCGGTGTTGTACCGGGTTCCGCGAACCTTGGCGAGTTCCCAGCCTGGACCGAGATAACGGCTGCGCCATTCGCGATTGGCTTCAAAGCCGCCTGAGGCAAGGACCACTGCACGGCCGAAGATTTCGTATTCCTCACCACCCGAAGCGACACGGACCCCACGAATACCGCTCTTGTCGCGGATCAGCGACTTTGCACGAGCGCCGTAGCGCACTTCGACGCCATGTTTTTGACATGCCTTGTATTCGGCTTCCACGAGACCGGCACCGCCACCGTTCGCGTAGATGACAACGCCGCCGAAGAACTTGAAGCGGCCATTGTGATTGAACGCCTGGCGGCCATAATTCGGAACGAATTTGACGCCTCTGCCCATGAGCCAGTGAACGGTATCGGTACTGTTCTTAACGATGATCTCCGCAAGGTCTGGATCGATATAGTATTGTGTGATGCGGCCAAGGTCGTCGAGGTAGTTCTCGGCCGTATATTCGCCGAAATCGGTTCTTGCGATGTCCTCTTCGCTCAGATCGGGCACGATTTTCTTGATATCCGCCGCGCCGTGGTGGACCATTCTGAACCCACCGCCTGTGAATGCAGAGTTGCCTCCGCGCTTGTGCTCTGGGGCCCTTTCGAGGACCAGCACTTTGGCTCCCCCTTCCGCAGCCGACAAGGCCGCCGTCAGGGCCGCGTTCCCGCCGCCGACGACGATCACATCATAGGCATTTGTTTCCATCGCGTGGATATCCTCCGAATTCATTGATGAGCAAAGTGACGATCAGCCGATCGTTGTCTCTAAAATTACGTAAGAAAAAGTACGTGTCAATATATGTGAAATATGATTTCACAATATGAAATCAATATGTGGCAACCATTTGCTCGAAAATTTCATGGTGCTTTGACAGTCGCGATAATTTAATATGCTATTTCATATAGTGAAATGGAGCGTCCTTGATGACAATCACAAATGACCAGCAGCCCCGCAAAAAGGGACGCAAGCCCAAGAATCAGGCGGCAGAGGGTGAAGCAAAGACGAGTTCCTATTCGATTGCGGTCCTCGATCGCGCCGTTGGCATCCTGAATACCCTGTCGTCTTCGGACGGACCCCTAGGGCTGGCCGATATTGCGAAGTCGACGGGATTGCCCAAACCTACGGTCTTCCGGATTCTGGCCGTTCTCAACGAACACGATTTCGTCGAAACCGACCCTGACACCAATGGATACAGCCTAGGCTTCACCTTGGTAAGGCTTGCAGATGTCCGGCGAAGGCAGAGTAATATGCACACCGTGGCGATTCCGGTCATGCGGCAAATCCGCAATGCGCTGGGGGAGACCATTGTCCTCTCCGTTAGATCAGGCGATAGCCGCGTGCACATCGATTCTCTCGAGGGCACACACGCCATGCGGCGAATGGCAGATCTTGGCCTGCATGCACCGCTTTATGCCGGCGCATCGAGCAAAATCCTTTTGGCAGGGATGACAGATGAGGAACTGGATGAATATCTGACGCGTGTCGATCGCGTACAGATCCAGGAAAACACGATCACGAACGCCGATGAGCTGCGCAAGGAAGTGGCCGTTATCCGCGAGCGCGGCTACGCCGAAAGCCGGGGGGAGTTCGTGACGGGCGGAGGCGCGATCGCAGTCCCTATCAAGGACTATCAGGGGCGCACGGTTGCCGCTTTGGATGTCCTCACGCCTCAGCCAAGATACACGGCGGAACATCGCAAGAAGTGCATCGAAACCATGCTGGCGGGCGGTTTGCAGATATCCGAAAGGCTCGGCTACCGCAAAGGTACCGACAAAAAGTCCAGCTGATGCAGTGAGTTAAGCTGGGCGCGATCCAACTTGCCCTGCAGTTGGGATGGCTGCTGCATCTTCGATGCGGCAGCCATTTCTCATTGTGCCCTAGGAAGTTTCTCCGACCGGAAGAAAGCGTTTGACAAATCCGCGCGGGCAACGCCAATATATGAAATCGTATTTCACAATGTGAAATATAATAACACGTCTCTGGGAGGAAGGCATGTGCATCAAGGCGAATCATGGACCGTTTCTGCGAAGCCTCGTTTTGGGAGCGCTTCTGTCGGCTGGCTGTCTTGCAGGACAATTGGTTCCGGCAGCAGCTCAGGAAACATTGCCTGAAAAATTTGCCGACGATCCCGTCGCCAAAGCCGTCGGACCGGAAATCTTCAATGCGGCTTTGAAGGAAGGAAAAGTCGTCTGGTATGGTGCTACGACGACATCGGACTTCATCAAGGCTGGCGGTGCCGATCTTTTCAAGAAGCGTTTCGGGATCGAAGTCGAGCTGGTCAACGGCCGCCTGCGGAACCTGACGGACCGTCTGTCTACGGAAAGCGCGGTCGGCAAGACAGAGGGGGACGTCTTCCTCGGCAACGACGAATACATGATCGAGCTGCAGCGTAACGGTATTCTCGAGAAATGGCGTCCGCCGGCGCCGGAGCTTGCCAATATCAATGCGGACGCATTCGTTCAGGACCCGCCCGATTATTGGTTTCCGGTGCAGATCAGCGCTCAGGGCCTGCTCATCAATACCGACCTCGTCAAGGACGGCGAGATCAAGTCCTACAAGGATCTCCTCGATCCCAAATGGCAGGGCAAGGTGGTGATGCGGGATCCCCGCTCGCTGGACGGCGGCGGCGCACAGATGGCGGCGATCTACAATGATCCAGCGCTCGGTCTCGACTATATCAAGAAGTTCGCGGAAGTAACGAAACCGGTCATCATCCAGGGCGGCACGAGCGCGACGAAGGATGGGGTCATCCGGGGTCAGTTTGCCGTCGGCTTCTCGGGACGCGGCGAGTTCATGCTGAACCTGCCGCCGGGCACGCCGATGAAATTTCTTGTTCCGACCGAAGGGCTGGCCTGGACGCCGTCGTCCATTGCGCTTCTGGCAGGCGGGCCGCATCCCAATGCGGCGAAGGTTCTGGAAACATGGTTCTACGAGCTTCCGCAGCTGAAGCTGTGGGCCTCGGTCGCACGCGGGGTTCCGCATCCCAATGTCGATGCACCCATTCCCGAGATGAGCGTCACGAAGAACAAGCTGATGAAGCCCATTCCCGACAAGATGCTGGCCGATCTCAATCCGTTCTTCGACCAGATGGAGCAGGTGTTCGGCATTCGCTGACGTCCTGAGGTAACGCGACGGGACCGCCAAAGCTCTGGGGCGGGCCTGTCTCTCTCGCACATTTTGGAAGGGGATGCAGGATGTCCGGTATCGAAGTCAGGCAACTGATGAAGCAGTTTGGTGCGTTCGTCGCCGTGCACCAGGTCGACCTTGAGGCAAAACCGGGCGAAATGCTGACATTGCTGGGGCCGAGCGGCTGCGGCAAGACGACGACACTTCGGATGATCGCCGGATTGGAGGAGCCGTCTGCCGGCACTATCCGCACAAGTTCGCGGACGATCTTCGATTCGTCCAGCAAGACCAACGTGCCGATCGAAAATCGCGGGCTCGGTATGGTTTTCCAGTCCTATGCGATCTGGCCGCATATGACCGTTGCCGAAAATGTTGCCTTCCCCCTCAAGATGAGAGGCGTCTCGAAGGAGGAAAGCCGGGATCTCGTGGGCGAGGTGCTGAAGATGGTGGGGCTCGACGGATTGGAATCGAAGCCCGCGACCCGGCTTTCCGGCGGGCAGCAGCAGCGTATCGCCTTCGCAAGGGCACTCGTTTTCAAACCCGATCTGCTGCTTCTCGACGAGCCGCTTTCGAATCTTGACGCCAAGCTGCGCGAGCAGATGCGCTTCGAGTTGAAGATGATGAAGCGCAATCTGAATCTGACGTCGATCTACGTGACACATGACCAGGAAGAAGCGTTGACGCTGTCGGACCGGATTGTCGTCATGAACCGTGGACGTGTCGAACAGGTCGGCACGCCTGTTGAGATCTACGACCGGCCGGCCACCCGCTTTGTCGCCGAGTTTATCGGCAAGGCAAACATGATCGAGATCCGGACATCCGTTGAGCGTCGAGGCGGGGATGCGGCGATCGACCTGCCGACCTTCGACGGGGCGGTCCGCGTGGTGGTGCCCGCCGGTGGTATCCGCACCAGCAATGCGGACGACGCTTCCCAAGCCGGCACTCAAGGTCATTTTTTCATTCGTCCGGAGAAGATCAGTCTCAATCGCGACAGGGAAGCCGATGGCCGCGTCTGGGTCGCAGGCCGGATCAAGGATAAGGCCTATGTCGGAGACCGGCACGATATTCTGGTGGATATCAACGACACGCTGACCGTTCGCGTGAGCGCCCCCGCCGATGCTGGATGGGCGCTCGGCGACAAGGCGTATCTCGGCTTTGCCGAACGTGATCTCGCCCTTTACATGTGAGGATCGATGGCCTTGTACGACACCGATGACGGGGTTCCGTCAACACATGTTCCCGATCGCACGACGCCCGGCCGCCGGCCGAAGACCGCGCTTATTCACCGTCTCGGTATCCGGCCGTCGCTGCTTGTATATCTCCTTGCGCTGCTGCTGGTGGTCATCATTCTCTATCCACTGGCGGTGCTGATTGCGTCCAGCTTCTTCACCGGACAGCCTGGGCGTTGGGGCACCCTGACGCTTAACGGCTATTCGGTCCTGCTGCAGGCAGGCGAACTATTGCCGATTCTGATGAACAGCATCATCTTCGCGGTTTCGCGCCTCGCAGTGGGCCTTGTCTTCGCGTTGCTTTTCGCCTGGGCGGTGGCGCGCACCGACGTGCCCTTCGCCGGCTTGATGACCTGGCTGATACCGGTGCCGTTTTTCATTCCGGATCTGCTCACCGGCATCTCCTGGCTGATGCTCGGCAATCCCCAGAACGGCCTGATCAACCAGTGGGCCCAGGAGGTCTTTGGCATCAAGGGAAATATCATCAATCTCTATGGCTGGACCGGACTGATCTTCCATTCCTCCCTGAGCACGATCGCGTTCATCTTTCTCATGCTCGTCGGCTTCTTCAAGTCGATGGATGCGTCTTTTGAGGAGGCGGCGATCACGCTCGGTGCCAACAAATACAAGACCGCTCTTGTCATCACCTTGCCGATGCTGGCGCCAGCGATCATCGGGGTATCGATCCTGGTCTTCGTACAAGGGCTCGAGTCCTTCGAAAATCCCCTGCTGTTTGGCAACCCGGGTGGCGTCTACGTCTTCTCGAACGAAATCTACCGAATGCTGAACTACCGGCATCCGCCGCAATACAATGCCGCGACGGCGCTCTCGGTTGTGATCATCGCCATCATGCTGGCCCTGCTCTTCATCCAGCGGCGGATCATCGCAGACAAGCAATATACGGTCATAACGGGCAAGGGCTATCGGCCGGCCGTGCTTCGTCTGCCGAACGTGGCGCGCTGGTCGATCTTTGCCGTCTTCGTCATCTATTTTGTTCTGGCGGTCGTAGCACCCGTCTTGCAGATCGTCATCAGTTCATTCTTCCCCGTCTTCGGCTTCTACAAGCTCGACCAGGTCACGCTGGCGAACTGGGTGACGCTCTGGCAGGACGACAGGGCAATCCGCGGGCTGAAGAATACGATGATCTATTCCGGCGCGTCCGGTTTGATCGTGGTGATCATCGGGGGGCTTGTCGGCTATATTCGGACACGGTCGCGCCACCGGCTCGGCCCATGGCTCGAAATGCTCGCATGGGCGCCGTGGACACTGCCGGGGGTCGTCCTCGGGCTGGCGCTGCTCTGGGCCTGGGCCCTGCCGCCCGCTCCCTTCAACCTATATGGCACCGCCAGTGTCATCATGATCGGTTTCGTGATGAAAGGCTTGCCGCTCGGTACCTCGACGATGCAGAGCGCCATTGGGCAGATCAGCAACGAGCTCGAAGAATCCTCGCGCGTGCATGGCGGCAGCTGGCTGAAAACCGTTTTCTATATCCTCAGCCCCCTGCTGCGCCGCGGTGCGATCGCCACCTTCATCATCGTCTTTGCCATCTCGGCAAGAGATCTGACCATTCCGCTGCTGCTCTACCGTAATGGCACGGAAACACTGACCGTAGCGCTGCTGCGTTACTATGAAGAAGGCATCATGGGCACATTGGCGGCCATGGCCGTCGTCCAGCTGGCAATCGTCACGACACTTCTGGCGCTCGAGCGCATCATCCGCGGACCGACGACCTGACGCGTGGCTTTTCGCATGGCGCCGGACTTCGAAGGCGGCCGGCAAATATGGAGTTGACAGGGAAGATGGCACGACAGTAAATTTCTATTGTGAAATAGTATTTCATATTGTGAAATATACGGACGATTACGGGCTTGGCGGCACAGCAACACCACGCGACGCCGGCGAAGACGGAAGGCGCTAGTCCTGACGGCGCTGCGGGAGGATCGATGGACGGCGGCACAACTGAATCAAGGCTCTACGAAGTGCTTGCGGATGCTTTCAAGCGCGAGGGCACCGACGTGCTTTTCACCCTGATGGGCGACGGCAACATGCATTGGGCGACTGCGCTGTCCCATCTGCCGGGCGTCCGCACCGTCCATGTCAGGCACGAGCACTGTGCCGTGGCGATGGCAATCGGCTATCACAGCGCGACGGGCAAGCCTGGCGTTGCTTCAACCACCTGCGGGCCGGGTCTTACGCAGATCACCACGGCGCTTGCCTCCGCTGTGCACGGCCATGTGCCGCTCGTCATATTTTCAGGGGAATCGCCGATCAATGCCGCCTGGCACAATCAGATGATTGACCAGGGTCCGGTCGTCACGGCATCCGGCGCGACCTATATCCGTGCCCACAGCCTCCGTCGAATGCCCGACTATGTGCGGGAGGCATTCTTTATCGCGCGAAGCGAGCGCACGCCGGTTGTGATCGGTGTGCCCTATGACCTGCAACAGAACCGGACGGCAGGGCTCGGCGCATACACGACGTCGCATGCGCTGCTTCCAGCCATGCTTCCGGTCGAGCCGGATCCCGGAATCCTCGATGAATTTGCGGAACGGCTGCGGCTTGCCGAGCGGCCGGTGATCCTGGCGGGCAGGGGAGCTCTTCCCGACGCGACGCGCGACCGCCTTCTGGAGCTTGCTGAGCTCTCCGGTGCCCTGCTGGCCACAACATTGCCGGCGCGGGGCCTCTTTGATGAAAGCGCCTATTCGCTCGGCGTCAGCGGTGGCTTCGCGACCCCGGTCGCAACCGCGCTGATGAACGATGCGGACATGGTGCTGGCTTTCGGTGCAAGGCTGACCCATCACACGATGGATGGAGGCTCCCTTTATCCGAATGCCTTCATTGCCCAGGTGGACGAGGCGCCCCAGGGCCTGGTGCAGGGACATGCGGCTGCGAACGCCTATCTGCGGGCCGATGCCAGACGGGCGGCGGATGCGCTTGTTGCAAAAATGCGGAACAAAGGACGCGCTACGCCGGGGTTCAGGACGCCTGAAGTCATTGGACGGCTGAAGCATCTCTTTGGCGATAATGCCGAATTCGAAATCGAGCGCGGCACCGTGGATCCGCGCACATTGGTTGCCGCCCTTGACCGGGTGATTCCCAAGGACTGGGACATCGTCAGCGGCTCGGGGCACTCGTCCTATTTCTATACTCACATGCGGAATCGCCGGCCGACCAGCTTCCATGTGATCCGCGAGTTCGGGGCGATCGGCAACGGCATTTCCATCGCGACAGGCATTGCCGCGACGACGGGCAACGGAAAAGTCGTCCTCCTGGAAGGTGATGGCAGCCTGATCATGCATATCCAGGAATTGGAGACGATCCGGCGGCATCGTATCCGCCTTTTGATCTGCGCTCTCAACGACGGGGCGTATGGCGCGGAAATCCACAAATTGAAGGCGGACGGTGTGGACGAAAGCGGTGCGGTGTTCGGGCGTCCGGATTTTGGCGCTATCGGACGCGGTTTCGGTCTCAGGGGCAACCGGATCGACGACCTTCTGATGCTTGACGAGCATTTTGCCGCTTACGAGGCGCAGGACACCGCGGAGATCTGGGATTTCCCGGTGTCGCGGAACGTCGTGTCGCCGAGGATGCGCAACTTCAATGCGCGCAAGAAACACTAACGGGGCGACGCGAAAAATGCCTGCCGCAACCGATGACGAACCTAGGCGTGATGCGGTGTTCCGTTTTGGGCGCCCGAACCGAATGCTGATGACGGGAGGCTGATTTGGCCGGATATCCAAAAATACTGCATACCGAAGAAGCGATGCGCGACGGCCTGCAGATCGAGAACGCATCGATATCGGTCGCGGACAAGATCCGCCTGCTGGACGCGCTGTCTGAGACGGGATTGCAGGAAATCGCGGTCGGTTCCTTCGCCAGCCCGAAATGGACGCCGCAGATGGCCGCGATCGATGATGTCATTCGTGGCTTCACGCCGCGCCCGGGTATTCGCTACACCTATTCTGCCTACAACAAGCAGGGCTTCGAGCGAGCCAGATCGTTCACGCCGCCGCTGTCGCCGCGAGTCCGCGAAACCCAGCTCAGCTATTCCATGTGCGATGTGTTCCTGCGGCGCAATGTCAATCGAACACAGGAGCAGGATATTGCGGGCTGGCCGGAAAAGGTGCAGAGGGCAATCGACGATGGCGTGACAGATGGCGGTGTGCATCTGACGGCAGCTTTCGGCTCCAACTGGACGGGCGAATTCACGCTCGATCAGCGGATGCGCGAACTGGACAGGATGCATTCGCTTTGGACTGCTGCCGGTATTCCGGTGACGCGGGTCAGTTTCTCGGACGCCATGAGCTGGTGCATGCCGCATGAAGTCGAGCGCCAGTTGGTCGCCGTAAAAGAGCGCTGGCCAGAGATCAAGGACTTCAATCTGCATCTGCACAATGGCCGCGGGATGGCAATGCCGTCGATCTATGCCGCGCTTCGCATCCTCGGTAGCAGCGATAGCCTGCGGCTGCAGACTTCGATCGGTGGCATGGCCGGCTGTCCCTATTGCGGCAACGGCCGCGCGGCGATGATGGCGGCGACCGAAGATCTGATGCACATGCTTGAGGAGATGGGCATCTACACCGGGGTCGATTTGCGAAAGCTCATCGAAGCCGTGTGGCTGGCGGAAGAGATCGTCGGTCATTCGCTGTACGGCTTCGTTTCCAAATGTGGACCGCGGCCGCGTTACGACGCGCTTTACCCGATGGATATGCCTCGGGTGGAAAGCCTGGAGGAAGCCAGGCATTTCATCCGCGGACCGGCCGCTTACGATGGCGCTCCATCGCCCTGGAAGACGCCCATCCGGAGCTATCAACGCGCCGAAGCAAGTACGGTCGACGAGCCGCCTGAAGCCGGTGCGGACATCCAACTCCGGAGCAAATCATGACGGAAACGCCGCAGAAATTTAGGCAGAAACTGCCTTTGACAGGCATTCGCGTGCTGGAACTCACCCATATCGTGGCGGGACCAAGCGCCGGCCTGATGCTCGCCGATCTCGGCGCCGACGTCATCAAGATCGAACATCCCGATATTGGCGACACCGCCCGCAACCAAGCCAACCAGGGTGCCGGCTTCCTGTCATTCAACCGCAACAAGCGCAGCGTGGCGGTCAATCTGCGGGAGCCGAAGGGCAAGGAGATCTTCGAAAAGCTGGTGCTGACCGCGGATGTGGTGCTGAACAACTACGTGCCGGGCGCACTTGATCGGCTCGGTCTTGGATACGAATGGGCGAAGTCGGTCAATCCGCGGGTGATCTACTGTTCGGTCAAAGGTTTCCTGCCTGGCCCCAACTGGGGCCGCCCGCTTCTTGACGAGCTGGCGCAAATGGAGGGGGGACTGGCCTATCTGACCGGCAGCAAGGGACGCCCGCTGCGCGCGGGCGCCTCGATCACCGACATCGGGGCTGCGACCTATGCCGTGGTCGGCATCCTCGCTGCACTGCATAAGCGCCATGCGACGGGCGAAGGCGAAAATATCGAGGCTGGCCTCTTCGAGACCATCGTCTTCTGGCTCAGCCAGCATCTTGCCAAGGCACAGATCAGTGGTGAGGATCCGCCGCCGCGCGGCGAAGGCAAGAGCAGCGGCATGGGCAAGATGATGGGCTGGGCCGTCTATCAGCTGTTTTCCACCAGCGACGACCACCAGGTCTTTATCGCCGTCACCAGTGACCGGCATTGGCAGTCGCTTTGCGATGTGCTCGGATTTTCCGACTGGCGCGATCTGCCGGAATTTTCCAGCAACAAGAAGCGGTCGGCGCGACGGGCAGAGATTGCCGAGCGGATACAGGCCGCAGTAGAAACGATGCCCTTCGACACGATCACCAGCGTTCTCGAAAAAGCAAACGTCCCCTTTGCGGCGGTCAATACGCCGATGACGCTGATGGACCATCGGCATCTCGAGGAAGGCAAGCGCTGGATCGCGGTCGAAGGTGCCGGCGTGAATATCCGCGTGCCGAAGATGCCGGTGCATTTCGACGGCATCGATTTCACTCTCGACCGTCAGCCACCAACGCTTGGCGAACATAGCGACGAACTGCTTCGAGAGCTTGGTTATGAGACGGCCGAAATCGAGGCACTGAAGCAATCCCGGACGGTGCTCAAATCATCCGAGATGCTGAACGTCGAACGCAAGCCATGACGAAACGCCGCAGCCGGGAAAATCCCGCAGAGAGAAAGTCGAAGAAAATGGGCATGACGATAGCCGAAAAGATACTGGCCCGGGCTGCGGGCAAGGAGAGCGTCGCCGCGGGCGAATATGTCGACTGCAAGGTCGATGGTGTGGTGGCATTGCAAGGCTTTGTGGAAACCCACAATAACGCCGTTGCGGCTGGACTGCCGAACGGCCTGCCAAAGATCTGGAATCCGGCCAAGTTCTTCATGATGGTGGAGCATCATCAGCCCGCCGCCAATCTGAAAATTGCGCTTCGCGGGATGAAACTGCGCGAGCTCGCCGACCGCTATCGGATCCAGAACTTTTACGACACGACTTGCGGGATCGCGCACCAGATGATGGTGGACAAAGGTCATGCGCTGCCCGGTCAGCTGGTGATCGGATGCGATTCTCACACGGTAATGTCCGGCGCGCTGAATTGCGCCAGCACCGGTATCGGTGAAACGGACCTCGCCTATGCCGCCACTTTCGGGGAACTTTGGTTCCGGGTGCCGGAAACGATCAAGGTCGAACTGACCGGCACCATGCCCAGCTGGCTGACCGGCAAGGACATCATGCTATATCTCGCCGGCAAATATGGCGAGGACTTCGCGCTCTACAAGTCGATCGAATTTGTCGGCGAAACGGTCAAGCAGCTTTCCATGGATAACCGCTTCACCATGGCGGATCATGGAATCGAGGTGGGCGCGAAATTTGCGCTTTTTGAGATCGACGACGTGGCCAAGGCCTTCCTCGACAAGACTGCGAAGCAACCCTACACGCCGGTCTTTGCCGACGAGAACGCCAGGTATTGCGACCATATCGTTGTCGACGTCACCAATATGCCGCCGCAGATTGCTGCTCCGCACAGCTTCTCGAATGTCTTGCCGATCAATGACCTGACCGGCATTCGTATCGATCAGGCCTGCGTCGGTTCCTGTGCGAACGGCCGCTTCGAAGATATCGAGATCGCTGCGAAGATATTGAAGGGAAGGCAGGTGAGCCGCGGCGTACGGCTCTTGGTCTCGCCGGCTTCCTGGGAAATCTACAAGCAATGTCTGGACGCGGGTATTCCGCAGGTCGTCATCGAGGCCGGTGGACAATTTCTCAGCCCGGGTTGCGGCGTCTGCGGCAGCAAGGGCGCCTATCTGGCGCCCGGAGAAGTCTGCATCACCGCCACCACGCGTAATTACGCCGGACGGATGGGGAGCTCCGATGCCTCGATCTATCTCGGCAGTCCCGCGACCGTCACATGGTCGGCGGTCATGGGCGGGGTCGCCGACCCCCGCGATGTCTTAAACTGAGGAAATGCGATGCTGAAGACAATGAAGGGCCGCGTCGTGCGGCTGGCATTCAACGACGTCAATACCGACATCATCGCGCCGGGCGAATACCGGCTGCAGGTGGCCGACAACGACCATCAGCTGACTGCGCTGAGACCTCATGTCTTCCGGGCGATCCGGCCCGGCCTCGATGCTTTCGTCAAGCCTGGCGACATCTTCGTCGTCGGCAAGAATTTCGGAGCGGGTTCGCATCGCGAGCCGGCCGTGCAGATATTTAATGTCTGGGGCGTTCAGGCGATCATCGCTGAATCGGCGGCGCGCATCTGGTTCCGCAACGCTATTGCCGCCGGTCTGCCGGTGTTCGAACTGGCTGACGCCACCAGGCTCTTCGACGAAGGCGACGAAGCCGAGATCGATACGACGCACTGGAAGGTCCGTAATGTCGGCAAGAGCACCAGCCACGACGTTGCGAGCTTTCCGCCGACCGTCGAGCGTATTCTCGACGCGGGCGGTATCCTGCCGTTACTCAAACAGAGAGTGGATGAGCAGTTCACGCCGAAGATCGGCCTGGAGGAATAGCGGTCTAAAAAATGCAGCCTTCCCTTTCGTTGAAAGGCTGCATGATCGTTGCAAACTGGCCCTGCCGGCATCCCGGCAGGGCCTTTTTCTATTGCAGCCACCACGGCAGGCCGAGATATCCCGGCAGCAGGCCTTCGGGATACCGAAGGTAAAGCAGATAGGCCAACAGCCAGAGCACAAGCACTGTTGCAGCGCCAAGTGCGATACCCCTGCCATAAGGCCGCCCACATTCCTTCCAGATCATCGAGACGACAAGAACAGCTGCGGCGATGGTAAAGCCGAAGAACCAGATCATCGCCACGAAGAGGGCGATCCAGCCGAGATAAACGAACTTGCCTGGCTGCCGTTCGTAGAGGTGGCGCTCCGAATACTCGAGATCCGCAAGTATGCCGCTGGAACTGGAAACCATGATCTGGCGAATGAAAACCAGGAGGAGAAGGGCGAGCGTGACGAACCCCACCGTCGTCGGAAAGAGTTTCGTCAGATAGGCCGAGGCCGAGATAGAATAGATGCCCCACCCTAGCGCGCCGATCAGTGCGCCTGTGAAAAGTAACTGGGGGAGGCAATTGACAGGGCGAGATGTCTCACCGTCGTTTGCCGGCGTGTTCGGCCTGTTGCGGACTGCACTCCAGACGCCAGCGGCAACGGAGGCAACAACGAGGGCTGCAATGACCATGGCCTGGGGCCGCTCCATGAAGCGAAGGCCGTAGACCTGCACCGTCTGATAGCTGCTCGCCTCGAGGCCCTGCGAAAGAACGAAACCGACGACGAGAGCCGGGCGGGGCCAGTCGAAGCGCTTCATGTAAAGGCCAATCACCATCAGCACCAGGAGAGTGATGATATCGCCCCAGTCCTGGGTCGCCTGGTAGGCCGTGAAGAACATCAGCACGATGATCAGCGGTGCGAGGTAGGCGTAGCGGATAAGAGTGACCTTGGCGATCGGACCGGCAAGCACGATGGCGATGACGGCGCCGAAGACGTTGGCAAGCGCGAGCGACCAGATAATGACGAAGGTCAGATCCAAATGCGGTCCAACCATCTGGAAGCCGGGCTCGAGGCCGATAAGAACGAAAGCACCGAGCAAAAGCGCCATCGAACCGGAACCCGGTATGCCGAGAAACAGGGTCGGAACGAGATCGCCGCCGCGCACCGCGTGGTTTGCGGCCTCCGGCGCAATGACACCACGGATGTCACCCTTGCCGAACATGCTCTTGTCGCGTGAGGATTGCACGACGTGACCGTAGGCCAGCCAGTCGGCGGTAGAGGCGCCAACGCCGGGCATGATGCCGATAACGGAACCGATCGCCGAGACGCGAAGCATCAGCCACCATTCCTTCAGCGTATCGGCGATACCCTCTCGCCACCCGCTTCCCAGGGTCTTGACTTCCGCGATCGACGACCGCTGACGCATGAGGTCGATGATTTCGGGCATGGCGAAAAAGCCGAGCGCCAGAACGACCAGTGGTACGCCATCGCTGAGATAGGTCGTCTGAAAAGCATTTCGAAGTTCGCCCGTCGCGGGCGCCGATCCGATCGTGCCGATGAAGAGGCCGATACCGCAGCCCGCCAGCCCCTTCAGCGGACTGTTGCCCGTAAGAGAACCGACCATGCTGAGTGCCAGAACGATCAGCAGGAGCTGTTCGCCCATGCCGATTCCCAGAATCAGCGGTCGGGCAATGAAGACACAGAGCGTAAGAACAATGGCGCCGATCAGACCTCCCAGCAAAGATGCGGAAAACGCCGCCGAGAGCGCACGTGCGGCGTGTCCCTGTCGCGCCAGCGGAAACCCGTCCAGCACCGTCGCGGACGAAGAGCCGCCGGGGATTCCCATCAGAATGGAAGGGAACGTATCTCCCGTCGCCGTTGTCGAGAGCATGCCCATCATCAGCGAGAGAGCGGATGCCTGCTCCATGCCGTAGACAAAAGGCAATAGAAGCGCCATGCCGGCGGCACCTCCCATGCCCGGAACGATTCCGACGACAAGGCCAATCAGCACACCGAGCCAGAGGTAGAGAAAATGCTGCAAGGTGAGCAGCTCACCAAGAGCCTGTAGAACGACGGCCATATTCCTCCCCTATGATCGCTAGCTATCCCTCGCGAACGCTAAGCACGAATTGGATTGGCGTCAACAATTAATGAAATACAATTTCATATGATGAAAAAATCGGAAGGGCGCTTGACTTTCCATTTTACGATCCATACCATATTTTGGAATTAAATTTCACCATATGAAACTTGGGAGGGTTTAGATGGTTGTGAAATCACTTTTTTCTGCTGTGGCAGCTGGTCTGCTGATGGCAATGCCGGCCTTGTCGGCCGATTTCTCCGGCAAAAGGGTCGAGATCGTCGTCCCCTATGAAGCAGGCGGCGGTACGGATCTCTACGCGCGTTTCCTGGCGCCGCTCATTTCGGCAAACCTGCCGGGAAAACCGACAGTTATCGTGACCAACATCGAGGGTGCAGGGGCGATTGCCGGCAGCAATCAATTCCAACAAAGAGCCAAGCCTGATGGCATGACACTCATCGCCGTCGCCGCTTCGGTGACGTCGAACTATGTCTTCCGCGATCAGCGCGTCAAATACAAACTCGATAGCTGGATTCCGATCATCAGTTCGCCTGCCGGAACCGTGGTCTATGGACGCGCCGATATCGGTGCGAAGAAGGCCGGTGACGTTGAGGGCTTGAAAGGAAAGCAGCTCGTCATGGGCGCCAACAATCCTTCGGGCGGCGATATGCGAGTCCTCCTCAGTCTCGATCTGCTCGGAATGAGCGTCAAGCCGATCTATGGTATCAACAGGGGTGATGCGCGCCCGTCCTTCGAGCGCGGCGAGTTCAACATCAACTTCGACTCTACACAGGCCTATCCCACGCAGGTAACGCCACTCGTGCAGGCGGGAAATGCTATCCCGCTCTTCACCTTCGGAATAGCCGACGAGCACGGTACGATCGTCCGCGATCCGACTGTTCCGGATCTTCCGACATTCGTTGAAGTCTATAAATCGCTGATGGGAAAAGATCCCGAGGGGCCGGGCTTCGATGCCTGGAAGGCGGTGTTCAATCTGAATATCATGGCCTCCAAAGCACTGGCACTTCCGGCCGGAACACCGGCAGATGTCGTGGAAGCCTACAACAAGGCAATGGCGGCAGTGGTGGAAGACCTTTCCAAGCCGGACTACAAGGAAAAAGCAGACGAAATCGTCGGCCCTTATCCGCAGGCGCTCGGCCAGCAGGCAGCCGATGTGCTTCATGGCGCGGTGAAGTTTGATGAAAGCACATACGTGTGGCTTCAGGACTGGATTAAGAAGCAAACAGACGGCTGACTTCGACCTCGCTCCGCCAAATAGATCGGCAGCTCACGCGGGGTTAGATCATGAGATCGGTCACTTCTTGGCAAGCTTCGGCTCGTGAAGCCGAAGCTTGCCACCAACCTCAAACGGGCGCGTGTTAAACCAGTTGCCAGCTCGCGCTTCCCGCAATTCAGGCCTTGGGGAAATCCGCTCCGAGTCTCAGTTCCCGCCATTCTTCGATCTCGGCAACCCGGTCCTCCATCTTGTTCGTGAGAGCACCGAAGCCGAGGGCGCAAGCACCAGATGGCGCGGCGGATTCTTCGTAGTAGATACAGAAGAAACGGAGCTCACTATCCCCCGATAAATGATGGACTAGACTCTTTTGACAAGTGCGGAAGCCAGATGCTGCCTGTGGGCGCTACAGTTTCCTATCGGTCGTGCCGGACAACGAAAAGAAAAGAAAATCTTGTTCGGTTGCGCCGTGGCCAGGTCGGCGAGTTCCTCGGCATTCATTCGAGCTTCTCACGCTGGACGGCCTCGCACATCTTATCCAGCCGGCGATCAACCTGACGAAGGCGGAAGGTCGGACCTTAAGGTCGTCGATGGCGACGTCGATTGACAGATTTCTCCAGGCCCCGTCTCCATCATTATACTCCGTCAATGGGATAAACAGCGGCGTTATCCTGTAATTCTGCAAGCCCTTGTCGGAGGAATAGCGCAGCCTGGCAGCGTCCGTATTCGTCTTACGCTGCAGAAACGAAATTTCGGGTGCACGGTTCGACTCCTTTCAAGAGCGCCCTCTCTTAGTCGGAGCCCGCGCGATAGACCCAGATAGAGATCAGCGCGCGTTCGCAACGCGCACGGGGGGCTTAGTACCCACGATTTTTTGACCAACTCAGCCGCATCAACTCCCAAAACGGTTGCAAAACGATCCACGTCTTCAATGGTTGGGCGGTAAACGCTGCGCCCTAAGACCGAATGTAGGTTCGGTTCAGGTCCGCCTGATGAGCAAGTTCTCGGCACACCCGTTTTGAAGGATCAATGTCACGAACAAGACAAGATTGACTTTGACGCCCAACCCTTCCCGCAATTCATGCCAGGCTGCGATACGCCCAGCATGCCGTAAAGCGTAACGGAAACCCGTAGGGCGGTTTTTCGGGGTTGGGCGTCTCCATGGAAAACGCACATTCGTGTTCGGAAAGACGTTCGAATTATGTGCGTGAGGCTCGCCGTCCTAGTGGCTGTCGGCTCGTGTCAGCGCATCCTGGCGGACCGTGTCGTCGACGATCTTTGCGGCGTCGAAATCGGCCGTGATACTTCCTGTCTTTTCGAGCAGCTCCTTCAGCCACCTCACGCGGTCCACGGGGATCGTCATCGCAGGATCGATCGCCTTGTATTTCACCGCTTCATCGAAAATGTAGGCTGGCCGCGGATCTTCGGCCGGCAGCTTCGCGGCGCTGCGGGCGTAATCCAGGAATTCGTCGCGATGCTGCAGGCCGTACTTTATCGCATTCATTTCGGCTGCCATGAAGCGGGTTGCCGCATCATGGCGGTCATGAATAACAGCCGGTGTCATATAGGTGCAGAGGCGCAGGAATTCGGGTGCATCCTCGAGCGCAGAGGCGAGAAGATGGTAACCCTTCTGGACGACTGGCACATAGGATGTGGAGGCGGCGACTGCGTCGGCCGAACCGGCATAAAGCGCATTGAAGCGGGCGGCATCGGTGCCGAGCGCGGCAAAATTGACGCTCTTCGGGTCTACCTTGCTGTTGGCGAGGATGACGCGCGTCAGTATGTCGGGCAACGAACTTGGAGCTGAAATGCCGATCGTCTTCCCGCTGAGTTCCGCAGGCGCCTTGATGTTGTCCTTGCTGTAGATTCCATAGGTTAGGCCCGGCCAGTAACAACCAACCATCCGCAGGTCCACGCCTTTCGACATGCCGATCAGCGGGCTCCCCGGGCTGCCTTCGTAACTGTCGATCTCGCCGGCGATGAGCGCCTTGAGCGCGATCGCGTCGCTGTTGAATTTGACGAATGTGATATCGATACCCTGCTTCTTCGCGAAGTCGCGGGTCGATGCCAGCGTGGTGAAGGCCGAGTCGAGATCGGAGGCGGTGATACCGTGCTTCCACTGCGGCAGTTGCTGCGCCATCGCAGTTGCGCTCGAAAGCAGGACGGACGTGAGGAGGAGGAGGCAAGCTCCGATGATTCTGCGCCGAATATTCATGATTGCACGTTCCCTTTTTATGGTTGGGCCGCGCCTCTTTTGCGGCGACGGTCGGGCCGATTGACGATTGCCTTTCATATCCCCGAGGACGTTCGGGCTGGATGTCCGCGCCGGTGCGTCGTCTCGTTCTCAGCGCGTTCCGTTCTGGCCTGACCTCCCTCAGACAGGAACGGGTGGCTGAATGTCACAGCGGTTGCGGCGTGAAATAGCCGGCGTCGATCGCCTCTTTCCACAGCTCGACCATGGCGGGAACAAGCCCGAAGGGCAGGCCGTCTTCCGCACGTTCATAGGCATGCGTGCCGGCATCGAAACGGCTAAGCTCGACGCGCGGCGCGGGCCGGATGTCCGCAAAGCTCGGCAGAACCACCGACTCGTAGATCTCGGGACGATGGTCCCGGCTGAACTTGGCGATGCTGAGAAGGATCGGCGGAACCGGCTTCGGCCCCGGGAGCTCCCGAGTGTAGCTGCGCGCCCTCCTGATGATAGATCTCCGCACCGGAATAGCGGGCGATGTCGCGCCAGGTCCTGATATAGAGGTCGTTGAACGGAACCGGCCATTCGATGTCCAGCATCCGCTGATAGATGTAGCCGAAGGGGGAGTTCTCCATGCCGACCACGCCGACGATGTTGTCGACGCGCTGCGTCAGCATGTGCGCGAAGGGGCCGCCGGTCGAATGGCCGTGCACATAGACCGAATACTGATCCTGCGGAAACTGACGGCTGCAGGCCGTCTTCAACCCGAGTTCGAAGGCGACGGGCCAGGCTGCCATCCGGTCGTAGAACCGAGTGCCCGGCCTGGCCCGGGCATTCGTGCGCGTGCCGTAGCGGGCTCGTAAGGTCTGGTCCTCGACGATCTCCACCTGATCCTGCGAGATATCCTCGCCGGCCAGCCAGATCGGCAGGCGCACCGACCCGTCGGGGGCAATCGTATCCCCCGGCCAATCGCGGGACGGGTCGTTGAGGTTGAGCCGGCCGGGATAGGTCATGCTTGCGACATGATATCCGTATTTTCCGGCAAGAAGGCGTGCCAGAGGTGCCATGAAGCGAAAATCGGCGGCGCCGCCATGCAGCAGGAAGAAGCCGATCCTGCGGCCGTCAATGGCGGTCGGTATTCTGCTTTTGTCGAGCGGGGCATAGGACATGACGCCGATATCCCATTCGAGCTCAAGCGCCTCAATGCGGAAGATATCTTCGGTTTCGACGATCGGCATGCTTGGCCTGGCCAGCAGCTTCTCCGAGGTCGAAAGCAGCTCGTCGCGGCTGATGGTATGCGGCGCCCGCCAGTTGATCATGTCCGTGTAACTCCCAATCTCGAAAACAGGTCGACCCGGAACGTCAGGCGGCGGCATCCGCCTCCGCGACCTGCGGCATCGTCCTGAGGTGCCCGTCGAGTTTCTTCAGAAGGGTTTTCAGCGTCGCGACCTCTTCGGCGGACAGTCCGCTTTCCATCGCTTCGGCGAGCGAACAGGCACGCGGGAGAAACCGGTCCATGAAGGATTCGCCGTCTTTGCTCAGAACCAGTTTCTTGCTTCGACGATCATCAGCATCGGGAATCTCTTTTATCAAACCGCGCTTGACGCAGCTGTGCGCCGCGCGGCTGATGCTCACCTGATCGAGCGAAATACGTTCGCTGATCTCTTTGGCGGAAATGCTGCCGAACCGGCTGATCTGCGCGAGAAGGCGCCATTCCGTAATCGTCAGGCCGAACTCCGTGTAGACCGCATCGCAGGTACGGGACATTTTTCGTGCCACTGACGGCAGCAGATAGAGCAGGAATTCCTCGTTTTTAAACTTCTCTTCAAAGGCGTTCATCCGGCCCCCAATGCCCGTTGGCCAACTAGTTTCATATGAAATGATATCCGGTGAAAATAGTTGTCAAGACTGTGTGTGGCGCAGCAGACGAGGATTTCGAGTCAGTCCAGTCGATGGAGAGCCTAAAGCGGGCTGGAGGCTCCTTTCCAATTTACTATTTTTTTCAATTGCTTACGATGACTAAAATTCTCCTCGAAAATCGGCTTTAAAAAAATTTGCGCTTTTGCCTATTTTTATGCCTTGACTATTTTTTCGGCTGAGATTTAGATGTCGGTGTGAAATATCACTGTAATGGAAGAAAAATTTAAGAGGAACTTCGGAGTGAAACCACCCATCTTCTCCTTCCCGGCAGTTCTGCACAGCGGCTCTGAGGTCACCCAAAGCGAAATCGATATTCAAAGCGCAATCGTCGCCGGCTGGACCGGTCGCGACACTGCTGCGCTTGAAAAGCACATCGCCGAACTGGAGGAGTTGGGCGTCAAGCGCCCCGCTTCGACGCCGGTCTTCTATCGGGTTGCCTCCACCCGGTTGACCACACAGAACGCAGTCGAGGTCAGTGGCGAAGATTCCAGCGGCGAAGTCGAATTCGTGCTGATGAAAGTTGACGGGCGGATGTGGGTCGGCGTCGGTTCCGACCATACGGACCGCAAGGTCGAAACCTATAGCGTGACCGTCTCGAAGCAGATGTGCGACAAGCCGATTTCCCCGGAATTCTGGGCATACGAAGATGTCGCATCGCACTGGGACAAGCTCGTCCTGCGCTCCTACATTCACGAAAATGGTCAGCGGGCTGTCTACCAGGAAGGGCCGGTGGCCGGCATGCTTCCTCCCGACGGCTTGCTCAGTCGCTGGAATGACGGCGGTCTTGAGGACGGCTCGCTCATGTTCGGTGGAACACTTGCCGTGCATGGCGGGATACGCCCGTCGAGCCGCTTCGAGATCGAAATAGAAGATCCGGTCCGCGACCGCAGAATCAGCCACGCCTACGACATCATCACACTTCCGGTGGCTGGCTGATGTCGCCAAAAATCACGACATTGCCGAACCTCGGCGCGGACGAGGAGGAGGGCGGGCGTCGCTCACTTCGCGATGTCGCCTACGACATGATCAAGCAGAGGATTACGACCTGTGCCTACAAGCCGGGGGAGTATCTCAACGAGGCACTCGTTTCGGCAACGCTCGGCATCGGCCGCACACCTGTCCATCAGGCAATCGACCGCCTGAAGGTCGAGGGGCTCGTGGAAGTGATGCCGCGCAAGGGTATCATCGTCAAGCCGATCAGCCTCGATGAGGTCATGCAGATCATCGAAGTGCGCCTGCTCAACGAATGTTACGGCGTGCGGCTCGCCGCAACGCGAGCCAGTCAGACCGAGATCGATCAATTGGCCGATGTGCTTGCGCGTTCCAAGGACGGCATGGCGGCCCGTGACAATGAAATGATGATGGCGCTCGATCGCGAGTTTCACGGCATCTTGGCGCAGGCATCGCGCAACGATGTGCTTGGTGAGCAACTTGGCCGTCTGCACGACCGCTCACTGCGCTTCTGGATCATCTCGCTCAATGCGCCGGGTCATCTGCAGAAGGTTTACGAAGAGCATCAAGCGATCCTGACGGCCATTCTCGATCGCGATGCCGATGCTGCCGAACAGGCGATGCGTCTGCATATCGAGGACTTCCAGCGAAACATCATAAGAAGTGCCGCGCCTGGGCAATCGATGCCGGTGTGGAATGAAGGAGGCTCGAAATGACGACGAACCCGCAAGTGTTGATTTCCGGCGGAGGCCCGGTCGGCTTGTTCTCCGCTCTCCTGCTTGGACGGCAGGGCGTTAGCGTGCGGGTATTCGATGTCAATGCGACCCTGCAGCGTGATCCGCGGGCGGCCACGACCCATCCGGCGACCCTGGAGGTTCTCTCAGCCGTCGACGGCCTGGTCGAGGACATGGCAAGGGTCGGCCTAGTCGCGCCTATCTTCCAATTCTGGGATCGTCCGTCGGGACGTCGCGTTGCCGAGTTCGACCATGCCTTGCTCGCCGGCGAAACCAAATTCCCTTACGTGATCCAGTGCGAACAATTCAAGACGTCGAAGCTGCTGCTCGAGCGCGTGACGCAGCTTGCCAATGTCGAGGTTCTTTTCGAGCACGAAGTGCTTTCTGTCGAGCAGTCGACGGACGGTGTCCAGGTTTCCGTCAAGGGTCCGGAAGGGATCAGCACGCACAAAGGATCATATCTGATCGGTGCGGATGGTGGCCGAAGCATCGTACGCAAGCAATCCAATATCGCTTTCGAAGGCTTTACCTGGGACGAACGGTTCATCGTTCTTACGACGCCATTCGATTTCCTCAAACATCGTGGCTACTCCTATCGCAGCTACTTCGCCGATCCGGACGAATGGTGCAATTGCTTCAAGGTCGCAGCAGACGGACCGCCCGGCCTGTGGCGGACGGTTTTCCCGACCAATCCGGCGCTGACCGAAGCCGAGCTGATGAGCGACGAGGCGGTGCAGGCGCGGCTCCAGAAATTCTTCCCGTCCGAACAGCCCTACGATATCGTCCATCGTAATCTCTATACGACGCACCAGCGCGTCGCGACGACGTTCCGGTCCGGCCGCGTGGTGCTTGCCGGTGACGCAGCGCACGTCAACAATCCGATCGGTGGTATGGGGCTGAACGGCGGCCTTCAGGATGCTGGCAATCTCTGCGAGAAATTACTCGATATCTTGCTGAATGGCGCTGACGATCGATTGCTCGATCTCTACAGCCTGCAGCGGCGCACCGTTGCCACCGAATTCGTCCAGGAACAGTCGATTGCCAACAAGCGGCAGCTTGAGGCCCGAGACGAGGAAACGCGTCAGCGCAATTTCGACCAGCTGTCGCAGGTCGCGGCCGATCCGGACAAGGCACGCGGGTTCCTGCTGCGCGCCTCGATGCTGTCGGCCCAGCGCCGGGTCGCGAACCTGAGCCTGGAGGCGGCCTGATGTCCCTCGCCTCTGCCCCTTCCAGCACACGGCCCTATCTCAAGGCCGCTCCGGCTTTCGCCGCGGGGAATGATACCCCGCGCGCGTTTCTGGAACGCTGCCTGGCGGTCATCGACGAGCGGGAGACCGATATCGGCGCCTTCGTCGAACTGGATGTGGCGGGCGCGCGGAAGACGGCAGATGCGGCGGTGGATCGCTGGCGGTCGGGAAGGGCGATCTCGCCGATCGACGGGATGCCGCTCGGCATCAAGGATATCATCGAGACGATCGACATGCCGACCGGCATGGGGTCGCCTCTGTTCGAGGGCTGGCGATCGGACCGGGATGCGGCTAGCGTCAAGGCATTGCGGGAAGCCGGTGCAATCATCGTCGGCAAGACGGTGACCACGGAATTTGCGGCAACCCAGCCGGGCAAGACGCGCAATCCTCACGACCGTGAGCGGACACCCGGCGGATCGAGCAGCGGTTCTGCTGCGGCGGTGGGCTGCGGCATGCTCAGCGCGGCGCTTGGAACCCAGGTCATCGGATCCATTATCCGACCGGCCGGCTATTGTGGCTGCATCGGCTTCAAGCCGACGGTCCACGCCCTCAATCGCGGCGGCAGCCACGATTATATGAGCCAGAGCGCGATCGGCGTATTGGGCGCGGATCTCGCCGATACCTGGCAGGTGGCCCGCGAAATTGCCGCGCGCTGCGGCGGAGATGCGGGATACCAGGGCCTGTCCGGCCCGATGGCCCTGCCGAAGATGCAGCGTCCCGCCCGGCTTGCCCTGGTGCGCACGGGCGGCTGGCCATCCGCGCCGCAGGAGGCGATCGATGCCTTTTCTCGCGCCTGTGATCGGCTGGCCCTCGTCGGACTGGATATCGCCGATGCCGAAAGCGATCCGCAGCTCGCTGAGCTGGAAAGTGCCATCGAGCACGCACAGGAACTCAGCCGGCGGATCAACGCCTGGGAGTCGCGCTGGCCGCTCAATACATATAGGGACCGCGATTTCGCCAAACTGAGCCCCGTGATGCAAGCCAGACTGGGGCACGCGGAAGCCATGTCCCAGGACGATTACGGCAGGGCGCTTGCCGAGCGCGATGCCGCGCGGAGTGCCCATGCCGTGCTCGACGGGCATTACGATGCCGTTATCACGCTGTCTGCGCCGGATGTCGCGCCGCTCGGCCTCGCCTCGACGGGCGACGCCACCTTCGCGGTTCCGGCCTCGCTGCTCGGCGTGCCGGCACTGTCATTGCCTTTGCTGAGGCTGGGAAATCTGCCGCTCGGCCTGCAGATCATCGGATTTGCCGGTGCCGACGGAAACCTCTTTTCCCTCGCCGCCTGGCTTTCAAATCATCTCAACTAGAGACGTCGCATCATGTCCGAAAAACCGTCGCCCATTCCTGCTTCCCTGAACAAATATGCGCCGTCCGGTGGGCCGGCTATCGCGATCCCCGGGAGATCGTTGCCATGAACGAGCCTGTACCACGCTGACCGCGGGATACGGGCGGTACGCCTTACCGGCCGCGACGCGCGGCGAAGGGCGGATGTGATCGATAGCGGAGTAGGAAATCAGCATGGCGTCCATCGACAAATTCGAAGATCACTGCTGGAAGGATGTCATTCCTCCGGAGGATATCGAGCTCTACGCGACCTATCGCCGGGAGACCTTCGTCGGCCCGCATCCGGCGCTCCTGATGATCGATCACTACAATATCGTCTACAAGGGTGGTCCGGGCTCCCCTTACGAGCTGGAAAAGCAATATCCGAACAGCTGCGGCATATATGCCCATCAGGCGATCGAACCGACGAACCACCTGCTCGCCGCCGTGCGTCGGGCCGGGCTCCCGGTCTTCTTCTGCACCAAGGACATTGCGGCGCACAGCAAGCCGCCGAACACGGTGTCGACCAAGCGTACCCAGCATCCGGTCATGCCCGGCGACTATGACATCTATCACGAATTCGAGGTGCTACCGACCGATGTGGTGATCCGCAAGCAGCGTGCCAGCATGTTCCAGAGCACGCCGCTGCTCTCGCATCTGAACCTGCTCGGGGTCCGCAGCGTGATTGTCTGCGGCGAGGCGACGTCGGGTTGCGTGCGCGCTAGCGTGATCGAGGCCTTTTCCTCCGGACTGCATGTGACGATCGCCGAAGAATGCACCTTCGACCGGGCACCGCTCACTCACAAGGTCAACCTGTTCGATATGCACCACAAATACGCCGACGTCATGCATGTCGACGAGATCATCGCGCATCTTTCGGACATGAAGAGTTTGGGGGGCGCCGCCTGATCCCCATTCTCGCAAGCATCAGCGGATAAACAGAAAACCGGCCATAGAGCCCATATAAAAATAGGAGTGGAACATGAATAACCGAATCAGAAACATCATCGCCTTCATAGCGACCGCATCGCTGTCGTGTGCAGCATTCAGTGCAGCCTCTGCCGAAGATGCAAAGCCGTGGCGCCACGGGATCGTCCAGGCCAAAAGCGATGCCGGGATCGTGCTGATGGCCGATCACAAGGGCTTCGCCAAAGGCCAGGGCATTGATCTCAATGTCGTGCAGTTCACCGGAGACGCACTGGCGCTCAAGGCTCTCATCGCAGGTGAACTGGACAGCTATGAAGGCAGCCCGGGCGGCCCGCTTCTGGCAGCCTCGCGCGGCGCCGACATCAAGATCGTCGGCTGCTATTGGCCGGGCCTGACCTACGCGATCTTCTCCAAGCCGAGCCTGAATTCCGCCAAGGACCTGGCCGGCAAGACGCTGGCGATTTCCGGCCCCGGTTCGCTGCCGGATCTGATCACTCGTGCCGTTCTTCAGGCAAACGACCTTGCTTCGTCGTCGGTGAGCTTCACGCAGATGGGTAGCGACGTCGATCGCATGCGCGCATTGACGACAGGGGTCGTCGATGCCGCAGCCGCCTCGACCGAGTTCATCGACTTTGCGAAGGAAAACAACATTAAGCTGCTCGTCCACGCTCAGGACGTAGCCCCGAACTTCCTGCGCTTCTGCACCTATGTGACCAGCAAGACGCTCGAAACCCGCAAGGATGAGCTCGCGCATTATCTGGCCGCGCAGATGCAAGGCGTTCAATACGCGCTCGATCATCGTGACGAGTCGATCGCGCTGACCAAGACACTGACCAAGGCGGATCCAAACGATACGCGCGCCGCCGATATGTTCGACGAAGTGCAGAAGTACCATGCGGTTGACAACACGATGCCTGTCCCCGCCGAAAAGCTTAGCTGGATGCAGGATCTGCTCGTCAAGACCAAGAACCTCAAGACGCCCAACGACCTCACCAAGCTCATCGATACCAGCGCCCGTGATCAGGCGCTGACGCTCGTCAAGAAATAATAAGGGGATCGAAGATGGGCCAAGTCAGCCTCGTCGATGTGTCCAAGCGTTTCAACTTGCGCATCAACAATGAAATCAAAACGGTAAGGGCCCTATCATCGGTCAATATCGACATCAGGGACGGTGAAATCGCCGTCCTCATCGGACCCAGTGGATGCGGGAAAACGACTGCCTTGCGGATCGCCATGGGACTGGAGTCGGCGACGCGCGGCCGCGTGGTCGTTGATGGTCGCGATGTCAACGGCTGCGGCCATGACCGCGGCCTTGTCTTCCAGCATGCAGAATTGCTGCCATGGTTGAGCGCGCTGCAGAACGTGATGTTTGGCCTGGAAATGAAGGGAATGCGCGGCGCGCAGCTGCGGGAAACCGCCATGCGCTACCTGGATCTGGTCGGGTTGGCAGAGTCAGCCGACCGGCGGCCCCACCAGTTGTCGGGTGGCATGAAACAGCGCGTTGGCATTGCCCGCGCTCTCGCTATCGATCCGTCTGTTCTGCTGATGGACGAGCCTTTTGGCGCTCTCGACGCCCAGACGCGGGAAGGATTGCAGAGCGAGCTTCTGGAAGTTCACGCACGAACGAACAAGACGATCCTGTTCGTGACCCACGATTTGGACGAGGCCGTGCTTCTGGCGGATCGCGTTATCGTCATGCGCAACGGCACGGTTCAGGAAGTTATCGACATCAACCTGCCCCGCCCGAGAGGCGACCTCGGGGCCTTGCGCGGTTCGCCGGAATTCGCGGCGGCACGCTACCGGATCTGGCGCGCGCTCCACGAACTGCCCGATAGCGTGCACTGAAGGTTGAACGATGAAAGGAAACAGCATCATGGCAACACCAGCCTTTCGATCGGAAACGCAGCAAACTGCCGAAGACGATATCGAGCCTGCAAAGCCCCGAGAGATGCCCGGCTGGATGATCACGACGATCTCGCTCGTGGTTATTATCGCCGTCTGGCAGATTTTCGGCCACGACATCAATCCAATCTTCGGATCCTACCCATCCGCAATCGCGATCGCCTTCTGGGGACTTCTTGTTTCCGGAGAGCTGCCGACAGCGCTGATGACGAGCATGCAGGCCTTTGCCGTCGGCTTTGCGCTGTCGATTGTCATTGGCGTGCCGCTTGGTCTCATCATCGGTCGGTCACGCATTCTCGAAAATGCCGTCGGTGTCTACATCACCGCCGGCAACGCGATGCCGCTCGTTGCTTTTGTCCCGCTGCTGATCCTCTGGTTCGGACTGGGCTTCATGGTCAAGGCCGCGATCGTCTTCCTGATGTCGGTCTTCCCGATCTGCATCAACACGTGGCTTGGCGTTCGGGCTGTGCCGAAAACGCTGATTGAAGTCGGCCGTGCCCTGGTGGCTCCGAATTCGGTGATCATCCGCAGGATTGTGCTGCCGGCGACGCTGCCCTACATCATGACGGGCATCAAGCTTGCCGTCGGCCGCGCCGTGGTAGCGATGGTGATCGCCGAATTCTTCACCGCGATCTCGGGTCTCGGCGGCATCATCATCAACTCCGCCAACAATTTCGACACGGCGACAATGTTCGTGCCGATCTTCGTCCTGATGATCCTGGCGACGCTGCTCAACGGCCTCGTGAGCCTCGTCGAGCGCTGGGTGGCGCCGTGGCAATACGAACTGACGGATCGCAATTAAGCGATCCGCTACTTTGATCTCATTCCGATAGACCTGTAACAGAAATTGGAGCAGGACCATGCGTATCGCTGTCCCCGATCTCATTTCCAATTCATATTTTCCCGCCGCCGCGGCGGTCGAACTAGGGTTCCTTCGAGACCTCGGCCTCGATATCAGCCTCGAACTGATTTTTCCGGTGAGCAAAGCGTATGAAGCGCTCCGCGACGGCGAAGTCGACTTCGTTGGCGGATCTGCCCATTCGGCTCTTGCGGCATTTCCCGACTGGAAGGGCTGCAAGCTTCTCTGCGCGCAGGCGCAGGGCATGTACTGGTTTCTTGTCATGCGCGCCGATCTCAACCCCGTGAAAGGTGATCTCAGCATCGTCAAGGGCAAGCGCATCGGTGCGGCCCCCTGGGTCGATATGGGCTTGAAGGAACTGCTGAAGGCTGCCGGCATCGATGAACAGCGCGACGAGGTTACCATTGCGCCGGTACCGGGCGCAGTTGGTGCCGGTGTCAACTTCGGGCTGACTGCGGCAAAAGCGCTGGGAGAAGGCAAGATCGACGGCTTCTGGGCGAACGGCATGGGCACGGAAGTGGCCGTGACACGCGGCGTCGGCAAGGTCGTGCTGGATGTCCGCCGCGGCGACGGACCCGCAGGCTGCTTCGACTACACGTTTTCGTCTATTGCGACCAGCGACCGTCTCATCTCCGAGAAGCCGGAAGCCGCCGCGGCGATGGTAAAGGGCATCGTCGCCACGCAGAAGGCTCTTAGGGCCGACGTCGGACGGGCGGGGACGGCGGGCAAGGCGCTCTTCCCGCCAACCGAGGCGGGTCTCATCACCGAGCTGATCCGCCGTGATCTTCCCTATTACAGCCCACGGATCTCCCAAAAGGCCGTTTCGGGGATGAACCGCTTCACACGCGATCTCGGGCTTCTCAAGAACGACGTCGACTATGACGACATCGTGGCGACCCGGTTCAGCCACTTCTGGAACGCTGCGTAATTCGCGATACGAAAGGAAATGAATCCATGGCAATCAATAAATTACACGACGAATTTCATACGTTGGATATGTCTTCCGGCTGGGAAGTACCACAAGGCTATCCTTCCGGCATCCAGCAGAAAATCATATCCGGCTCATTGGACGAGACGAACAAGAAAGGCAGTCGCACACGCCTGCTGCGTTTCGACGCCGGCACCTTCACGACCAAGCCCTTCGTTCACGATTATTGGGAGGAGGTCTTCCTTGTCTCCGGCGATCTGACCGTCGGTAACGACGAAAACGGGCAGGGCGGCGAAGCCTTCGCGCCCTTTACCTATGCCTGCCGTCCACCGGGCGCATTCCATGGTCCCTTCCTGTCGAAGACCGGCTGCCTGCTTCTCGAAATTCACTATTTCGATCCGGCTTGAGGCGTAGCGCGATGTCCCCCGATGCCACTTTGAGAAGCCTTTCCGAAGATCTGGCGCATGGCAGGACGACGAGTCGCGCGCTCGTCGAAGCCTGCCTCCAGAGGATTGAAGATCCGGCGGGTGAGGGTCGGCGGGCCTTCATCGCGGCCGATAGAGAAACTGCGCTCGCTCAGGCAGATGCAATGGACAGGCTTCGGGCGGTAGGCGCGGAACCCTCCCGGTACGCCGGCATTCCCATATCGATCAAAGACCTGTTCGACGTAAGGGGTCAGGTCACCAAAGCTGGCGCCAAAGTACTGTCGGAGGCGAAGCCTGCAACGGAGGATGCGCCGGCTGTGGCACGTCTCCGCAGTGCCGGTTTCGTATTGATCGGCCGCGCCAACATGAGCGAGTTCGCTTTTTCCGGCCTGGGTCTCAATCCGCATTTCGATACGCCGCGTAACCCGTGGGACAGGAAAACGGGGCGCGTTCCTGGTGGCTCGACTTCTGGTGGCGCCGTGTCGGTCGTCGACGGAATGGCATATGCGACGCTCGGCACGGATACGGGCGGATCATGCCGGATTCCGGCTGCCTTTACCGGCATTGTCGGCTTCAAGCCGACGGCACGGCGCGTGCCGACAGATGGAGCAGTTCCGCTGTCGACCAGTCTCGATTCCGTCGGCCCGCTGGCCCGGAGCGTTGCCTGCTGCGCAGCGTTGGATGCTGTTATCGCCGACAGCTCGCTTGGAGATATTGTGCCCGCATCCATCGAAGGATTACGGCTTGCCGTGCCGAACACGCTGGTGCTCGACCGGATGGACGCGACGGTTTCCGCCGACTTCGATCGCGCTTTGTCCCTTCTATCGAGAGCCGGTGCCAGGATCACGAAGATCGACATCCCCGAATTTGCCGATATCGCCCGCATCAATGCCAAGGGCGGCTTTGCCGCCGCGGAAAGTTTTGCTTGGCATCGCGACTTGTTGAACCGGTATCCGGATCGCTACGATCCGCGCATCAAGATGCGGATCGAGCGCGGCCAGCAGATGTCTGCCGCAGACTACATAGATCTACAGGCTGCCCGCAAAGCCTACATCGCCGGTGTGACCCGAAGGATCCGAGACTTCGATGCCATCCTCTTCCCCACCGTTCCGATAGTCGCTCCGGCGATTTCGGAGCTGAACGACGACCAGTCGTTCACCGACCAGAATCTTCTTGTGCTCAGAAACTCAACGACGATCAATCTGTTGGATGGATGCGCTATCTCAATTCCAATGCACAGACAAGGCGATGCACCCACGGGTCTAACGATTGCAGGCCTGCCAGGACACGACACAGCGGTCTTCAGTGTGAGTTCCGCGATTGAAAACCTGTTTCGATAACGGCGTCGGGAAGTTGCAGCACGTCAGCGCGGATAAATTGGTCGCTCAATCTCAATTTGCGACCTGACAATTGACCCGCCTTGGAAGATCTTGGCGCCTACGGCAAGGCGCCAGCCTTAATTCGAAACCGCAAATTGAAGCTATTGGAGGGTAAAATGTATAGGTTGATGGTTGCTGATGTGGATTCCCCTTCATATTTCGTCGCGACGGCGGCCGTAAAACTGGGGTTCTTCAAGGCGGAGGGCGTCGATGTAGAATTCGTGCCGGAATATGGCGCTAAAAGCGGGCCAGAGAAACTCAAAGACGGTTCAATCCACTTTTTTGGTGGCCCGGCGTTCGCGGCGACGCGAGCCTTTCCAATGTGGAAAGGCGCCAAGCTCTTATGCGCCCTCGCGCAATATTCCTACTGGTTCATGGGGATCCGCAAGGATATCGACATTCCTCGCGGTGACGTCGCTGCCCTCAAGGGTCTGCGCATAGCATCCTCGTTCAAGTTTCCTCGGACGGCGCTGCGACACATGCTGATGGAGGCGGGCTTGAACCTCGATGACGTGCAGATCGTCGAGAGCCTAGCGTCGGAGTCGGAATGGCATAGTCTCGATGGCGTCAAAGCCATCGAGCAAAACCATGCGGATGCGTTTTGGGGCAATGGCATGCGGCTTGCCCTGGCAGAGAAGGCCGGTCTCGCCAAGTTGCATCTCGATCTGCGACGTGGCGATGGACCGCACGGAGCGCAATACTACAACTTCGCTGCCCTCACAGTCACAGACGCGCTGATCAAGAATGAACCTGAAATTGCCGCCGCCGCCATCCGCGCAATACGGGCGACACAGCAGGCGTTGAAAGCGGACGCATCCCTCGCACGACAGGTGGGTGCCGACCTTCTCTTCCCTAAGGATCAGACCGAACTCATTCCCACCCTCGTGGCCCGGGATAGTCCTTATTACACTGCGGACATCGGGGCGGAGGCAATCGAAGGGCTTAACAGGTTCGCTTACGCCAATGGGCTGACAGAGCGAAAGCTGAATCCAGACGAGATAGTCGCGACACAATTCAGCGAGCTCTGGACCAGCTGATCTTGAGCATCAGTTCGGGGCGGTCCCACGTTTGTCGTCGTACGCCTCATTGCCCTGCATCGCTTGCAATTCTCGGGGCGGACGATGTGCCGTCTTTTGCGGCGTTGGTGCGCGGATAGTTATGCAGGCGCTATTCAGTCTTTGATGACGTTGGTCATTTTGTCGCCGGCGTCGTCGCCTTGCACCGCACGGATTTCGGGCGTGCACAGATGAGCATTCGGTTAAGGATGGCGACGCCGATGGCAGCCTCCGTCTGTTGAGCGGGGAATGCCCGGGCCTGCAAACGCCGCCCGATGATGCTCTTATATCTGCCCATCGCCGTTTCAACCAAAGCCCGCTTGCCATAGCCGGTGGAGGCCTGCCATTTCAGCCGGCCGTCGTTTGGATTGATGCGACATGACGATCCCATTGGTTTGGCGATTCTGTGTCTTGCCTTGCGACCGCAGTTGATCGCGGCGGAATGACGACCTTTGCCTCGGCACTGTGGCACAGGACGGCGTCATACGTTGGATCGCCATCATAGGCGCCATCGGCGGTGAGCTGGCCAATCTCATCGTCGATCTGATCGAGCAACGGCTCGACCTGCGAGGCGTCGCCGGTGTCGTGATCTGTGAGCGCATGCGCAATGATCTCGCCACTGCCGGCATCAAGCGCCACATGCAGCTTACGCCAACCACGGCGGGACTTTGCGCTGTGCTTTTCTTCCAACCATTGGCCCGCGCCATAGATCTTCAGCCCGGTGTTATCGACCAGAACATGAAGGGGTCCAACCGCCACAGGTTGACGGCCATTGCCTTGGGCAGGCGGCTTCCAGGTTCTTGCCCGCCGGCTGAGGGTCGTGTGATCAGGTACCGGCAGATCCAGGCCCATCAACGTAAGCACCGAGCCCAGCAATCCTTCGCCCTGGCGGAGCGGTAACCGAAACACCATGCCGAGCGTCAAGGTGGTTTCGATGGCGATATCTGAATAGCGCGGCTGGCCACCGCGTGTCTTGCGTCGTGGCGCAGCCCATCCGGCAAGTGCTTCCGGCGTCAGCCACAGCGTCAGACTGCCGAGACGGCGAAGGCCCGCTTCATACTCCCGCCAGTTCGTCACCCTGAATTTCATCTTGCAGATGCGATGACGGCGGGCGGCGTTGTGCTTATGCGGCATGGTGTGCGGATCAATCACGCTGTTTGCGATTGCGGACCCATAGGCGGAAATCGTTGAAATTTGATCCCTGCACCAATGCTCGCGCCGGATGCTTCTTGTTATCGCCAAGACCTGCTGCGCAAGGATGGCTGGCCCCGCACATCGCGGCGGGGCCAGAGTGTAGCGATCGTCAGCGGGCCGCCCAGTTGGCGCCGCGGCGGAAGATGGTCTTCATCTGCGGCACATCGAATTCCTTGGCCTGGTGGCCGAGCGAGGAATAGAAGACACGGCCCTTGCCATAGTGGCGCTTCCAGACGACGGGCATCACGACGCCATTGATCCAATAGGCATGGTCGCCGGTGAAGGTCGTGGTGGCGAGCACTTCGTTCGAAGGATCGACGTGCATGTAGTACTGCTCCGACGTGTAGGGGAAATCGGTGATTCCCTCCATGAGCGGATCATCGGGCCGGGTGATGTTGACGGTATAGTCGATGATATTGCCGGGATGCGCGACCCATTGGCCGCCGATGATGAACTGGTATTCGACGCTTTCGCGGAAGCTGTCGCCCGCGCCGCCATGGTAGCCGGCAATGCCGACGCCGCTTTCGATCGCCGCGGCAAGGTTTTTCACTTCTTCCTTTTCGATCTTCGACATGGTGACGATCGGCACGATCAGGCTGAGATCATGGATCGACGGATCGGCAAAAGCTTCGGTGCTGTTTTCGAGATAGACCTTGAAGCCGTCTTCTTCCAGCATGTCGCGGATGATATGGGCGCATTCCTGCGGTTCGTGGCCGCTCCAGCCGCCCCAGACGATAAGTGCTTCGCGCATATTGCATTTCTCCTGATTAGCGGCCGATTTTTCCCTCTACGAGGGACTCGGACAAGGGGGCCGGACGTTCTGTCTTGGTGGTGATGGCGACCGTGCGGCCGGTGTCGGACGCCGTCTGGAAGGCTTCCATGACTTCGAGCACATGCAGCGCCAGGCTGCCGTTGGCGCGATGCGGCCGGTTGGAGCGGATGGCATGGGCAAGGTCGGCGACGCCGAGCGAGCGATAGTTGCCGTCGGCATAGGGTGCCGTCACTTCGCGCTCCTCGAACTGGCCGCCCTTCTTCAGGAACTCGACCGGGCCGGCGAAGCGGTTCGGATCGGGAACGATCAGCGTGCCCTCGGTGCCGTAGACCTCGAGCGGAACATGCTTGTGGCCGGCGACGTCGAAGCTCATGCCGATCTGCACGACCGCGCCGTTGGCAAAAGCCATGACGCCGGCGACGTGGGTCGGCACGTGCACGGGAATGTGTTCGCCATTGCGCGGTTCGCTGGTGATGATGCGTTCCTTGCGCGGCGTTGCCGCGAAACCGGCGACCTGCGCGACAGGCCCGAGCAGGTTGACGAGATCGGTGATGTAGTAGGGACCCATGTCGAGCATCGGGCCGCCGCCGACTTCGTAGTAGAAGGCCGGGTTCGGATGCCAGCGTTCATGACCCGGGCACATGAAGGTCGCGGTTCCGCCGACCGGAATGCCGATCGCGCCTTCGTCGATAATGGCTCGCGCCGTCTGATGGCCGCCGCCGAGGAAGGTATCGGGCGCGGCGCCGATGCGCAGACCCTTGGCGGCCGCCGCATCGGCAAGCCTCTTGCCTTCGGCGAAATTGATGCCGAGCGGCTTTTCCGAATAGGTGTGCTTGCCGGCATCGAGCGCCTGCAGGCCGACCGCGACATGGGCCTTCGGGATCGTCAGGTTGACGATGATCTCGACGGAGGGATCGGCCAGCAGAGACGCGACATCGACGGCCTTCAGGCCGAATTCGGCGGCCTTGGCTTCTGCCAGCTCGCGGTTCAGGTCCGCAACGCCGCGGATATCGAGAATGGGGAATGATTTCATCGCGTTGAGATAGGCACCGGAAATGTTTCCGCAACCGATGATGCCAATGCCGACCTTTTCCATAACTTCCTCCAAATGAAGTATCTTGTTGTGCCTTGGGGATCAGAGCGCCGGAGCAGGCCCGGTGGTTCCCCAGGGTGATTCATAAAGTTCGCGCAGAGCGACGACTGCGGCGCCCTGCGCCCAGGTTTCATCCGTTGACTGGTCGAAGACGAGTTCGGTGACGCCCTTGATCGAGGGCGGGATCGCCACGGAATAAGCCTGCCGCAGGCTGTCGAGAAAGGGTTGGCCAAGCGCAAGGCTGGAGCCGACGAGAATGACGCGTGGCGGCGCAAACAGCGTCACGATATTGGCGAGCGCCATGCCACATGCCTCGCCGGCGCGGATCGCGGCGCTGATCAGGGTGCTGTCTTCGGCGGCGATCAGGGTTTTTGCATGCGCCATGCCGCGACCAAGCCGGATCGCCTCGGCAAAGCGTCCGCCGGTCGGCTGGTCGCCGAGGATGGCGCTTTCGCCGGCCTGGCTCGCGAGCCTGATGGTGCCCTGCGGCCCGATGCCGAGCACGAGGTCGCCGAGATTGTGGCTGAGGCCGCCGGCGCCGCGGAAAAGCTGGCCGGCGTGCAGAACGCCGAGGCCAAGTGTCTGTTCCAGCGACACCAGCACCATGTCGTCGAGGTCCTTGGCCTGTCCGAACCAATGGTGCGCCAGCGTGATGGCGTGAGCGTCGCTCTCGACGATGGTGGCGATTCCGAGGCGCTCGGTCATCTCGGCCGCGAAATTGACGCCGCTTTCGCGGAAGATCGGGCTGGTGCGGACACGGCCGGTGCGGTGTTCGATGACGCCGGGCAGGCCCAGGCAGACCGAATCGATCTCTTCCAGCGACAGGTTGGCATCGACGACGCAACGCCTGACCCCATCCTCGATCAGATCGGCAATGACGCTGATGGGCTGGCGGTCGACGCGCAGCGCCAGCGTCAGTTTCGACAGGACCTCGCCCCGAAAGTCGGCAACGACAAACACCATCCTGTTGGCGGCGATCTTGGCGCCGACGACCCTTGCGGCATCCGGGTTCAGCTCCAGCATGACCCGCGGTCGGCCACGGGCGGCGGCCTCGCGCAGGTCGCCTTCGGTACGGGCAAGGATGAGGCCGTCATCGAGCAACGAAGCCGTGATCGCAGAGACGGTGGTCGTCGACAGTTGCGTGCGTTCGCTGATTTCGACGCGTGCGATCGAACCCGCCCGCCGGATGGTATCCAGCACGTTGAAGCGGTTTATCGCCCGCATAAGTTCGGGATCTGCTGTTTTCATGAAAATCTTGCCGAGTGGGATCTCCGCCTCGGCGACGGCTTGATATTTTTGACGGGATGCGAATTAAATACTCTATGGTTGTTGCCTGGTGTCAAGCCGTATTGCCGAAATTTTGGGGTCGGTGGTTGACATTTCGGCAAAGCTCCGCTGAATTAATCCGCGTAAGGGAAAAATTCTTTGAAGCTCTTATTCCCTTGGGAGGAGAAGATCATGTTTTACTAACGTAGGGCGAAGGCCCTCCGGCGGACGCGTGTTGCCGCCATTGCTGCCGCGACCGGTCTTGCCATGCTCTTGGGCGCCGGCAGCGCCGCGGCGGAAACTGTCGTCAAGTGGCTGCACCTGGAACTCGATCCGAACTATGTCGCCATCTGGCGCAAGATCGCGAATCAGTACGAAGCGCAGCATCCGGGCGTGAAGGTCGAGATGCAATTCCTGGCGAACGAAGCCTTCAAGGCAAAGCTGCCGACTTTGTTGCAGTCGAACGACGCGCCGGACTTCTTCTACACCTGGGGCGGCGGCGTGCTGAAGCAGCAGGAAGAGACCGGCACGCTGATGGATCTGACCTCGGCGATGAACGCGAAGGATGGCGCCTGGGTGAAGACCTATAACCCGGCGGCCATCAAAGGCCTGACCTTCGACGACAAGATCAGCGCCGTGCCGTTCAAGCTCGGTACCGTCTCGTTCTTCTACAACAAGGCGCTGTTTGCCAAGGCCGGTGTCGACGCCAGCGCGATCAAGACCTGGGACGACTATCTCGCCGCGGTCAAGAAGATCAAGGATGCGGGTATCGTACCGATCGCCGGCGGCGGCGGCGAGAAGTGGCCGATCCACTTCTACTGGAGTTATCTGGTGATGCGTGACGGCGGCCAGAAGGTCTTCACCGACGCCAAGAACGGCCAGGGCAACGGCTTCAACGATCCGGCGATCATCAAGGCCGGCGAACAGCTCGCCGAACTCGGCAAGCTCGAGCCCTTCCAGCCCGGCTATCTCGGCACCACCTGGCCGCAAGCGCTCGGCGTCTTCGGAGACGGCAAGGCGGCAATGATCCTCGGCTTCGAAAACACCGCAGCCAACCAGCGCACCAATGCCGGCGACGGCAAGGGCCTCGCCGACGACAATATCGGCCGTTTCGCCTTCCCGGCGGTGACCGGCGGCGCCGGCCTTGCAACCGACACGCTGGGCGGTCTCAACGGCTGGGCCGTGACGAAGAAAGCCCCGCCGGAAGCGCTCGACTTCCTCGCCTATCTGACCAACGCCGAGAATGAGCGGACCATGGCGCAGGCCGGCATGATCATCCCGGTCACCATCGGCTCCGAGGATGGCGTGAAGAGCCCGCTAATGCACGCATCGGCCGAGCAACTGGCGCATTCGACCTGGCACCAGAACTTCTTCGACCAGGATCTGGGTCCGTCCGTCGGCCGTGTCGTCAACGACATTTCGGTCGGCATCGTCTCCGGCCAGATGACCCCGAAGGACGGCGCCCAGCAGGTGCAGGACGCATTCGAGCAAGACCAGCTCTAAGAGAGACGGACGCCGGCGGTCCGCCGCTGGCGTCATCGATTTTCTGAATTCCGAGTATCAGGATTGTTCATGACGAACATCACCGCAACGACCGCCCTCGGGCCTACCGCGCAGGCGAAATCGACGACGCGACGCAAGAGCCCGGCAGCGCGCGGTCGAATGCCCGTGATCCTTCTGTTTTTGCCGCCTGCACTGCTGCTTTTTACCATCTTCGTCATCCTGCCGATGGGAGAGGCCGCTTGGTACAGTCTCTACAAATGGAACGGCTACGGTCCGCCGACGGAGTTCATCGGTCTGCGTAACTTCCAGGTTCTGTTCAAGAACTCGGCGTTCCTGACCGCACTCAAGAACAACGCGCTGATCATCCTGATTTCCATCTGCATTCAGGTGCCGCTTGCCATCTGGCTCGCGACCATGCTCGCAAACCGCATTCGCGGCGTCGTGCTGTTCCGGCTGATCTTCTTTCTGCCGTATGTCCTTGCGGAAGTTGCCGCCGGCCTCATCTGGCGCTTCGTCTACGACGGCGACTATGGCCTGTTTGCCGCGATTTCGCATTTCCTCGGCGTGGAGACGCCTTACGTTCTCGCCGACAAGAACCTTGCGATGTATGCGGTGCTCGCTGTCATCGTGTGGAAATATTTCGGTTTCCATATGATGCTGTTCATCGCCGGCCTGCAGTCGCTCGACAAGAGCGTGCTCGAGGCGGCCGAGATCGACGGCGCCACCGGCTGGCAGAAATTTCGCTATGTCACCCTGCCGCTGCTTGGTTCGACGCTGCGCCTGTCCGTGTTCTTTGCGGTCGTCGGCTCGCTGCAGCTCTTCGATCTGATCATGCCGCTGACCGGCGGCGGACCGTTCAACTCGACGCAGACGATGGTGACCTTCCTCTACAATTTCGGCGTCACCCGCATGCAGGTCGGCCTCGGCAGCGCGGTCGGCGTGGTGCTGTTCGTGATCTGCGTCACCCTCGCTTTCGGCTACAAACGGATATTTATGCGCAATGACTGACATGGCTTCATCCGTTCGCATGCGCACCGGCACGAAAATCTATCTCTACGTGTCGCTGACGATCATCGCCGCCATCGTGCTGATCCCGCTGCTGACGACTGCGCTTGGCGGCTTCAAGTCGCTAGGCGATCTCAGGACCAATCCGTTCGGACTGCCCACCGAGTGGCATTTCGAGAATTATACCGGCATCCTGTTCGGCGACCGCTACTGCCGGCAGATGATGAATTCGCTGATCATCGCGCTGCTGACCGTGTTCCTGACGGTATCGGTATCGGCGATGGCGGCTTTCACCTTCGCCCATGTCAAATTTTTCGGATCCAACTTCCTGCTGAACTATTTTCTGATCGGCCTGATGTTCCCGGCGGCAACGGCGATCCTGCCGCTGTTCATCCGCATCCGCGATCTCGGCCTGCTCAATACCTATTGGGGCGTGGTATTGCCGCAGGTGGCCTTCGGGCTCGGCATGAGCATTCTCCTCTTCAGGAATTATTTTCGCAACCTTCCGGAAGAATTGTTCCAGGCGGCCTTCGTCGACGGCTGCGGCTATATCCGGTTCTTCTGGCACATCTCGCTGCCGCTTTCCCGGCCGATCGTCGCCACCGTCAGCATCATTTCCTTCGTCGGCAGCTGGAACAGCTACATCCTGCCGCTGATCATGCTCAATTCGGACTCGATCTACCCCTGGCCGCTTGGCATGATGGTCTATAGCGGCGAGTTCGGCACGGAGTGGGAACTGGTGCTGGCGTTCATTACGCTGACCATCATGCCCACCATCATCGTTTTCTTTCTTGCGCAGAAGCACATCATCGCCGGCCTGACCGCCGGTGCGGTGAAGTCCTGAGCCACAATCGGAGCAAGGCCTATGGCATCCGTCGAACTTCACAATATCCGCAAGGCCTATGGCGCGATGGACGTCATTCACGGCATTTCACTCGCCATCGAGGACGGCGAGTTCATCGCCCTCGTCGGGCCTTCGGGCTGCGGGAAATCGACGCTGCTGCGCATGATCGCCGGGCTCGAGGAGATCACCGACGGCGATGTTTCGATCGGCGGGCAGGTGGTGAACAGCATGACCCCGCGCGAGCGCAATATTGCGATGGTCTTCCAATCCTACGCGCTTTATCCGCACATGACCGTCGCCGAGAACATGGGCTTCAACCTGAAACTGTCGGGCGAAACGAAGCCGGTCATCGAACAGCGGGTGAGCGAGGCGGCGCGCATGCTCGACCTTACCAAGCTGCTCGATCGCAAGCCGGCGCAGCTCTCTGGCGGCCAGCGCCAGCGTGTCGCCATGGGCCGCGCCATCGTGCGCAATCCGGCCGTCTTCCTTTTCGATGAGCCGCTGTCGAATCTCGACGCCAAGCTGCGCGTGCAGATGCGCTCGGAGATCAAGGCGCTGCACCAGAAGGTGCAAACTACCTCAGTCTACGTCACGCATGATCAGATCGAGGCAATGACGCTAGCGGACCGTATCGTGGTTCTGAACCAGGGGCGCATCGAACAGCAGGGCACGCCGATCGAACTCTATCGCCAGCCGGCCAATCTCTTTGTCGCCGGCTTCATCGGTTCGCCGGCGATGAATTTCCTCGATGGCGTGGTGGACGGCGTCGCCGGCGCGCCCGCGGTCCGGCTCAAGGACGGAACAGCGGTGCGCATTGCCGATGCGCGCAAGGTAAAGCCGAGCCAGTCCGTCAAGATCGGGCTTCGGCCGGAGCATCTGAGCCTGTCAGCCAATGGATCGCCCTTGAGCGGCCAGACGCTGCTGGTCGAACCGACGGGCGCGCAGACGCATGTGCTCTTCGAGCTTGCCGGCGAGCAGGTGACCGCCGTCGTCGACGGCGAGGCACCCGTGCGTTATGGCGAACAGCTGAAGGTCGCCGTCAATGCCGAGCAAGTCTACGTTTTCGACAGTGGCAGCGGCCTGGCACTGTAAAAGCCGATTTCAACTCGGATGGCGGCCGACTTGTGGGAACCGAGGTTATCCATCACGACGATGTCACCGGGTTCGAACACCGGTAGGAGTTGCTGCTCGACACAGGCTCGGAAGCACTGACTGTTGATCGGTCCATCGAAGACACAAGGTGCGGCAAGCCGATCGCAGCGCAGCACGCCGAGGAAGGTCAGGGTGCGCCAATGGCCGTGCGGGGCGAAGCTGCGCAGGCGTTTTTTCCCCTCGGCCCCCAGCCTCGAAGCGGCGGTGGCTCCCATTTCAGATATCGAACTTAGGCGGTGGACTAGTCTTGAGACCGTCGCAGAAGCAGACGAGCGCCTGTGTAATCACCATTTGTAATTTCGACGCCATGAGCGGCATAAGCGGCTTTGATCTTTTCTTTGGTCGCTTCGGTTGCCAATCCAGTCGACTCGAATCGATGCACTGTCGAGAATGCGATTCCGGCATTTTTAGCCAGGTCTCTGACCGACCATTTTAGTATCGCGCGAGCGGCCCTATTTGCTTCCGGCGTAAGTGCAGCCATAAAAACCCACAAAATGAATACGGGTGTAGCGAAAACGCTTGACGCCGTTGATTCGAGTAGCTATCACTACGCTTGTAAGCGCGATGTGGCGATTCTTCCAGCCGCAGTCCTTGCCGCGCGCGCCCATGACGCCCTTCTGATTCTTCTCCATTGCCCATGAGCGCTATCTGCTGGCGGTTGCAAGGACGAGCCCGCTTGCCGGGATGGAGGAGATCGGCATCGAGGATCTACGCTCTCAGAAGATCATCTCGTTCAATAGGCAGAACCTCTCCTTCACCGAACGCTACTTCAATGAGAAGTTCGAGGAATATGATCTGACCAAGAACATCGCCTATAGCTGCGATGACACCTACTCCTTGGTCTCGCTCGTCTCGGCCGGGCTTGGCATCGGCTTTGCGCCGGAATGGACACAGGATCTGCCGAACCGGGCTTTTGAGCTGAAGCCGGTCAGGGGTATCGATTTCAGGATCGGGTTAGGCGTTGCCTGGAACAAGGAAGATCCGACCGCCTCGCGCGATGACATTGTCGATATTGCGCGATCGCTGGCGAGGCCGGGGCGGTGAAGGGAAAATCCAGCCGCTACCCCGTTCAAGTCGGATTTTCCGGCACTACCACGGGAAATTTTTTCTAGCAGAAAGCAAGCGGTGCTTAAGAGATTCTGGCGACGCGTCTTATCCGCGTTTTGAATGCGGATGTATTATGGCAACGTTCATTTACGGCAGCCATGGAAGCCTGGTCTTAGGTTTGTCGCAAAAATTGAGGCAGCCGCGAAGCCGGCCGATTGTCGCGGCTGCTCAGAAGGCGCCGGCCAGGATGGCAATCATTGCAAGCCGGCGATATCGCCTCCGGTGACTGTATGACGAGACATCTTTTCGCTTCCCGGCGAGAGAGCCGTTCACGGAGGTAGAAGCCGGTCGGTTCACTCTGAGCTCTGATGGGAGGCACCTTTCAAGAGGCTGACAACGGTCGCTCCGCCGAACACCGCGAGGATCACGGGTGTTGCCACGAACATCCTCGCACCCATCAAATCTTCACCGATGCATCCCACCGCATCAGAATGGCGCGTAAACCGCCGAGCATCTCAGCCAAGCGGTAGAAGCAATACTTCCGGCGAGCGCCATTTGCGCATGGCCGGTAATCCGAAGACCTCCCCGTCATCGGTGTGATACGTCACGACCCGGCTATAGCCACCGTCGCGGCCCAGCAGTCGGTTTAGCGGCTCCAACCCCGCGAGCGCGTCAGGTTATGTCGTGCTCTTCCTGGCCTCTATGTGTGGTGGGCCGGCTTGTTGATCCACTTAAGAGGAGAGCCCGCAGGTGTCCTTACAAAAGTGATCCGATCAAGGCCAGTTTTCATCAGGGGAAATAGGTCTGACGTAACTCCAGAACGTCTCCGATGCCACACTCAGCTTTTCCCGCGGTCGAAAAAGGCGGATCTCCATTGGGATGCTCCAATGCACGCCGCCGGCCTCAACGAGCGTTCCGTTGGCGAGCTCGGTGCGCACCACACTTGCCGGGACCCATGCAACTCCTCTGCCTTCCAGGACCAAACCAAGCAGCAGCGCCAAATGTGAGGTGGCGACAGGGATGAGTTTCGGTTTCAAATTCTCGATGTCGAAAACCGTGCCGAATATTCGCCCCAAACCCGTCTGTTTTTCATAGGCGAGCAGCGGAATCGAGTCTGTCGCGCCGGCGTCGAGACGGTAGAGGGGCTTGCCCTCCCCATCGGTGGCGACGACAGGCATCAGGCGGTCAGGCAGAATGGAAATCCATGTGAATTCATCGGCGGGCAAGCGGAATGCCATGCCGTCATAGTGATGGCAGAGCAGGAATTGAGCTCGCCCTTGGAGCATATCGTATTCGCATGGCTCGAGGCCACCCGAAGTCAGGTGAATGCCGTCGATCTTGAACTTGCCAGTGATGGTCCTCAGCCATTTCGGAAAGAAATTCAGTGAAAGAACCTGTGTTGCCGCAAAGCGCAGGGTCGCCTTCGAACTCTGTTCTATCTCCTGGACCACCTGGCGCGCCTTGTTGATTCTGTCGAGAATTTCGGTTGCGTGCTCCAGGAATTGACGACCTGCATCGGTCAGCTCTGCGGGATGCGAGCTGCGGTCGACAAGCGTGGCACCTGCCCAGTCTTCAAGCATTCTGATCCGGCGGCTAAAGGCGGGCTGAGTGACATTGCGCAACTCTGCCGCACGCGAAAAGTTGCCGCTCTTGGCAAGTTCCACGAAATCCATCAGCCATGCGGAATCCATTGGGACAACCACGCGTAATAATTGTATTTGAAATCGGCATTGGTGACGAAATCTTTAAGTTGATACTACGGAGTCACGGCTGGAGTGGCAAGGGCGGAGGAAGGTGGAGCATTGCTGACGAGCGAGGAGAGGCATGCCGTTTTGCGAGCGTGGCGATGATCGTCCTATCTGTGCGACTTTCCAGGAAATCCAGCCCCAGTTCCTGTCGCCTTAGAAAATTCAAGAGGATAAGATGACGATCAAGTCGGCTCGCGTAACCGCATATTCGGCCCCCTATGAGGAGCCCATCACCAACGGCCTTTACACCTATACGCACACGGAAATCGTCGTGGTCGAGCTGGAAACCCGTTCCGGTGTGGTCGGCGTTGGCTGGACACATGGTGGCAAGATCGTTTATGAAGCGCTGCGTGAAATCGCAGAAGTTGTAGTCGGCCAGCCCCTGAATACCGAGCGCATCTGGAGCCTGATCTACCGTCCCAAGCTCTTTGGCCGCCGCGGCCTCGAGACCCGCGCGCAGAGCGCAGTCGATATCGCCGTCTGGGATGCTATCGGTAAGGAATGTGGCCGCTCCGTCCACCAGATGCTTGGTGGCTATCGCGACTCCGTCCCGGCCTATGTCGCCGGCGGTTACTACGGCAAGGGAAAAGGCCTTGACGGCCTGCAGAAGGAAGTTTCCGCAAAGACCGCAAAGGGCGCCAAGGCGATCAAAATGAAGATCGGCGCCGTGCCTCTGGGCGAGGATTTCGCCCGCGTCGACGCCGTCATCGAGGCCGTCGGTCCCGGCGTTTCCGTCCTGACGGACGCCAACAACGCCTATAACAGGCTGGACGCCCTGAAGATGGCGCGCTTTCTAGAAGAGCGCGGCTGCTACTGGTTCGAAGAACCGCTTTCGCCGGAAGACAATGCCGGCGCCGCCGACCTCGTGCGCCGCACGGATATTCCGATCGCGCTTGGCGAAAACGAATATACCGTTACCGGTTTTCGCGAACTCATTGTTGCTGGCGCAGCTGATGTGCTCAACGCCGATGCGCAGATTCTCGGCGGCATTACGGAATGGCAGAAATGCGCACATTATGCCGACGCCAATCATATCCCGGTGGCGCCGCACGGCGACCAGGAAATTCACGTCCATCTGGTGGCGGCCGTACCGAATGGCCTCATTGTCGAATATTACGACAATAGCCTCAACCGGCTGAAGGACGCCATGTTCAATCAGCAACTCGAGGTCAATGCCGATGGCTCCATCAGCGCCCCGACGCGCCCGGGCCTTGGCTTCGACCTCAACCATGCTGCGATGGAGAAGTTCAAGATCCACGGCTGAAGAATGCCGGCGCTTCGGACCTGTCCGGAGCTCCGGAACACGCTTGTTCCAAGGAGGAGGAAACAATTGTTCAAGATGAAGACATGGATGGCCGCCGCGGCTTTCACCGCGCTTGGCACGCTTTCGACGGGCGCCTATGCCCAGGACGGTAAGCCCGGCGACGAACTGGTTGTCTATACCGGCACAGGCATTCCAACGGATTTCGCCGACGCCCTCGTTGAGCCATTCTCCAAGCACATGCAGGAGAAATACGGCGTTCCGGTGCATGTGCGCACCGTGCCCGGGGCGATCCCGACAGTCTGGGCCCAGCTTCAGACGGAATGGCCAAATCCGAGCGGCGACGTCTACTGGCTCTACAACCAGAACATCCGGGCAGGTATCGATCTCGGCTATTGGATGCCGTTGCAGGACAAGTTCACTGCTGATGAGTGGACAAGCTTTGATCAAGGGGCCATGAAGACCCTCAATACCAAGGGTTACTCGGCACCGATCGAAATCTCCGCCTGGGTTCTCGTCGTGCAAAACAGTCTTGCCGAGGGTGCCGTCAGCTCCATGGACGATCTCGGCAAGGAGGAATTCGCCCATCGCATCACCTTCGATTCCGCCCTCTCTGTTGGTTCCGGCTATAATGCGATTGCCGCAGCGGCCACCATCCGCGGGGACGACTGGCACACATGGTTCCAGAACGGCCAGTTCAATGAAGAGGCTGCTCGGCCGGCTTTCGACCTGGTCGCCAAGTGGGCCAAGAACGCGCTGACGTTGACCCAGGGGTCCGGTTCCATCCGTCCGCTCCTGCGCCGCGGTGAATCGCTGATCTCGGCATGGTGGTGGCACAATGCGGTGGAAGAGCTCAAGGCCGGCACGCCGGTGCATATCGTTGAGCCCAAGGAAGGCGTGGTCGCGCTGGTACAGTCTGGCCCGGTGATTTCGTCGAAGACGAAAAATCCGATCGCAGCCGTCGAATGGGCGAAATTCGTGCATTCTGCCGAAGCAAACGAGATCGCCCAGAAGGTCGGCTACCTCAACAAGCTGCCGCGCACCGGCGAATCTGCATCGCCCCAATGGCAAGATTTCGCCAGCAAGGCGAAGATGCTCTGGGTCGACGATTTTCGCGATGCCATGCTCGACCCCGCCTACAACGAAAAAGTACTCGACCTCTACAATCGGGTCGTGATCCAAGGGCAATAACCCTCTCACACGCGGGAATTCAATGACAGTCCTTCGTCCTCCCACGGAAGAAGCTCGTTCGCCGATGCTTTCGTTAACACCGGAAGCTTCGGCAGACGATGACGGCTACAAGACATTGCGCCGGCGCATTCTCCGCGAAAAGATCTTCTTCCGCCTTTGCACGCTGCCTGCCATCTTCGTGACCAGCCTGGTCGCGCTCATTCCGCTCGGGCTGTTGTTCGTCAATAGTCTGAGGAACCAGCGAAGCGGCGCGTTTTCGCTCGAATATTATATCGCCTCGTTCGGCAGTGCTTTCTTCATGCGCACGCTTGCGACCACGATCCTGATGGCTTTCGGGGTTGCGGTCATCTCCATCCTGCTTGCGCTGCCCATGGCCTATCTGCTTGCTCGCAAAACGCTACTGCGCAACTTCATCATGCCGATCATCACCATCCCGCGCATGCTGCCCTTCGTGGTCATCGGTTATGCGATGATCCTGCTGCTTGCGCCGATGACGGGTGTCGTCAACAAGGTCCTGCTTGCGCTTGGCATCCTGTTGCAGCCAGCCTTCATTCTTTTCGACTGGCCGGGGCAGGCAATCGCCTTTACCTATAGCGGCGTCGTGGTCGCGACCGCGGTATTGACGGGCGTGCTGATGTCGGTCGATCCTCAGCTTGAGGATGCCGCCGTCAGCATGGGGGCGACGCGCCTGCGCACCTTCTTCATCATCACCGTTCCGCTCGCCATTCCGGGCATCATTGCTGCGAGCGCTCTGATCTTAACGTCGGTCGTAACATCCTATGCCATTCCGGTCATGTTGAACGGACGCGTTCCCTACATGGTATCCCTGCTCGTCTCGGCAAATCTGCTGACGCTTCAGCAGCCGCATCTGGCTTACGCGCAAGCGGTCATCGTTTCCGTGCTTGCGATTGGCGTCACAGCTCTGTCGCAACTCATCCTCATGCGCTACGGGCGGCAAGGAGGTGAACGATGAGCGCCGATATCGAAACCGTGACAACCCGCCGCTGGACATTCGGCGGCCTCTTCGGCAAAGGCTTGCTGACCATTTATGTCGGCCTCATGCTGATCTGGCTGCTCTTTCCGATCGTGCTTGTGCTTCTCGCCTCCTTTCAGGGCAAGCTCGAGGTTTCCCTATCGCTGAGCGATGTTTCTCTCGAAGCCTACAAGGCCATTCCCCCTGCCTATTGGGAGGCCTTCTGGTTTACCGTGCGTATCGCCTTGACCGCGACGATCGTCGCGCTTCTCGTGGCCGTACCGGCGGCCTGGGCCATGAGCCGCGGAAGGCTGTCTGGCAGTCGTCTGATGAGCAATCTCGTGCTTATTCCCGATGTGGTGCCTCAGCTAATCCTCGGCATCGCTTTGCTGACAGTGCTTATCCCGCTGCACCTGTCCAACAGCTTTGCCGGTGTGCTGCTCGCACTCGTGGCACTCAGCCTATCCACTGGCCTGCGCTTCACGGAGGCCCTGCTTGCCGGCCTGCCGGAAGAGTACGAGCATGCAGCCCATACGCTTGGCGCCGGGCGGCTGACGACGTTTCGCATCGTCACCCTGCCATTGATTGCGCCCGGCATCGCCATCGCGGCCCTGTTCATCTTCATGCAGAATCTCGTGACCTTCGAGCTTCTGTTCTTCATCGCCGGTCCCAATGCGACTCCGATTTCGATCAGGCTGTTCAGCGATATCGTTGATCGTGGCGTGGTTCCCTATGCCGTCGCCATGGCCGGAATTCTCGTCTACGTCGCGATCGCTTTCTACACGATGGTCGCGGTCGTCTTAGGCCCCAAATACATGGCGGGCTCCGTCATGAGCCGTAAAGGTTGAACATCATGATTTCGCAAGACCACAACCATTCGCAGCCGGTGCATATCAGCCGCATCCGCAAATCATTCGGCGCCGTCAACGTGCTTCGCGATTTCTCGCTCGATATTGCCGCCGGCGAGTTCGTCACCTTCCTTGGGCCGAGCGGTTGCGGAAAATCGACGACGCTGAAGATCCTCTCGGGATTGATGCCGCAGGATGCGGGCGAAATCCGCTTCGGGGACAGGCGCATCGACCTGCTGCCGGCGAACAAGCGCAATATCGGGCTGGTCTTCCAGAATTACGCACTCTTTCCCCATATGACGGTCGCCGAGAACGTTGCTTTCGGCTTACGCATGCGCAGCTGGAGCAATGCAGACAAAAAAAACCGGGTCGACGAGCTCCTCGCTCTCGTTCGCCTCGAAAAGCTTGCCGACCGGCGCCCGGAACAACTGAGTGGTGGTCAGCAACAGCGTGTCGCTGTCGCCCGTGCCCTTGCGTTCAAGCCTGATCTCGTCCTGCTCGATGAACCGCTGTCAAACCTGGACGCCAAGCTGCGCGAACAGGTGCGCATCGACCTTCGGGATATCCAGCGCAAGGCTGGGCAGACGACCGTGTTCGTGACGCACGACCAAGTGGAAGCACTGGTCATGAGTGATCGGATCGTGCTGATGAACGCTGGCCAGATCGATCAGGTCGGTACGCCTGTCGATCTCTATACAACACCCGCAACGGAATTCGGTGCGCGTTTCGTTGGCGCCAACAACCTCCTGAAGGCCACGATCACTGGCATCGACAGCGATCCGCACGCGCATGTGGAAGGAGCCGGATTGTCGATCTGGTTGCCGACAGTGTCTCCGTTGGTCACTGGACCGGATATCTGGTGCTGCGTTCGCCCTGAGCATGTCGCAATTCGACCGCCTGCGGAGACAGGGCCGCAAAGCGGTATTCTAGCCCGGGTGACCGACAAGATTTACCAGGGAACGACAATACTACTGGACATCGAAATCCCCGGCGTGGAACGGATGCGGGCTGAGCGGCCGACATCCGAGGCGAATCGTATCGATATCGGCCAGAGCGTGAGTGTCGTCTTCGAGCAGGCGCACGCTGTGCCCCGTACACCTTGAGGGGGCTCGCCGGTCGATCCGGATCAGCAGACGAAAGCCGGTCGAAACATCTGTAGGTACTGTGTCGGCTCGACGCTGGCGCGTTCACCGAATGGGAATGGTCGCGATCGGAATAGCGTGTTCGTTAGTTCAGATTTCTTCAAGAGCAGGGGGTGCTCACTCGAGCGATGTTGCTTGGCGATAGATGGAATCGGCTCACACTGCGTCACGCAGTAAGTGAGGATCGCGGGCCATGACGCTGTCCTACACCCGAAAAGGCTGCTCACAGATCTCGGCGCCATCAAGTCGGTCTGCAACGACATCGTGATGCTGAGCCCAGCCTGCCTTAGGCAGGCTGGGAAATCCACTAGTCAGAGGACCGAGACGTTCTCCGCCTTCGATTTTCCGGTCTTGCGGTCCTGTCCGATCTCGAAGCTGACCTTATCGCCTTCGCGGAGGGAACCGCCGCGTTGCAAAGCAGACACGTGAACAAATACATCTTGTTCACCACTATCAGGCGTTATGAAGCCGAAGCCCTTGTCGTCGTTGAAAAATTTGACCGTACCCGTTGGCATGAGAAATCTATTCCCTGTGTCGTTTGTCCAAATTTCGCAGCGGAAGCTACAGCGCCAACGCTCGTTGATCAACAGTGAGCATGCAGGTGGCCGCTTTGTGGCGAACTGCGATGGTGCTCATGATCAATTCCGGTGAGCTTGCTGGCGCCGAAGAATGGATTTTCGTCATGCCCGGGACATCATCTATACCGTTATCGCAACTGGCCCACTGGCGTCCATTCGTGGCGACGAACTCGCATCACTGATCACGCAGTTTGCCATCGGCATTGACCCATTTCGCCCACACAAGCGTCGCCGTGCGGAAGCGTGCTGGAACTGTTGCTACGCAAAACAGTTTGTTTAGTTCGGGTCGCGAGGGAGGAGCCTTCGCGATCCAACACTGCAGTTAATTCCGCCAGTTGTTTTTCGGCGAATGCTCCGGCGCGATCAGCTGTTCGCACTTTGCCTCCGGCGCGCCATAGCAGCCGTCTGGAGTTCAATGAGGATCTGCCGGTCCAGGATCCGTATCTCCGTCCCCACTTTATCACGTGCCTGCCTCGAACAGCTGCTTGAACTGAGTGAAGATGTTCGGACCTACCCACAAGTTAAGCAAGGGCAACAAACAGACCGAGGATGCGTGGTACAAATACTCGGTTCCGTCGAAGGGTTTGTTGCGCTTCTGTTATTCTCCATGACCGCGAGAAGCGCTTGCATAGTTGTGGACCGAAGATTACATAATGACGCGATCACCCCTTACAAGAGAGAGAAGATATGGCTATTGAAAGAGAACTACCGCTGGCTGGCAAAGTCGCGATTGTCACGGGCGGCGCGCGAGGCATCGGCGCGGCCATCGTAAAGCGACTGGCGCGCGACGGCGCGTCCGTGGCATTTACCTATGCGTCTTCCGAGAGTGTCGCGACAGAGCTGGTCAATGAGATTGCTGCCGGGGGCGGCAAGGCTATGGCAATCAAGTCGGATGCCGCCGATGCCACTGCGGTACAGCATGCCATCGGCCTCACAGTCGAGGTGTTCGGTCGACTGGACATACTGGTCAACAATGCTGGTGTTCTTCATTGGTCGGCTTTTGAGACCTTCAAGCTCGAGGATTTCGACCGTACACTGGCTGTCAATGTTCGTTCGGTCTTCGTGGCATCCCAGGCGGCATCGGCCCACATGGGCGAGGGCGGTCGCATCATCAACATCGGTAGCTGCAACGCCGATCGCGTTCCCAGCGCTGGCGGCGGCGTCTATGCGATGAGCAAGTCGGCTCTGGTGGGGCTATCGGCTGGGATGGCGCGTGACCTCGGCCCTAAGGGCATCACGGTCAACAACGTGCAACCTGGCCCGACGGACACCGACATGAACCCCGAGAAGGGCGACCACGCGCCGGGCCTTCACGATATCATGGCGATCCGACGTCATGCTCGGCCAGAGGAGATTGCTGGGATGGTCGCCTATCTTGCTGGACCGGAAGCTGGAATGGTGACCGGCGCGAACCTGCGCATTGACGGCGGCTTTGCGGCGTAGCAATTGGGAGATTGGCGCGAATCCGGTGAGCGATGTTCGCGCCTCCGCCAACGCTGGCGATTCTGTTACATCCTGAGGACAGCATGCCAGTTATAGAAATCCACTATATTACCTCACTGCTAGCCGCCGGTACGATCAGCGCTATCAGCATTGACACAAGTATTTTCGACGAAAAAAAGTATCAATTGCAGGCGACCCCCTTGAGCTTGCTTGCAGGTTTGGCTCTGACTCAGAACTGCTGCTGTTGCGGGCGACGCTTTGGCTGATTCATCGGAGGATATCAGCATATGCAGCATCGATTCCGGCGCGCGAGCCTCGCGCCTAACGGCTTTGCAGTAGACGACGTGAAGATTGCCGCGGAGAGCGTGCAAATTCGGCTGCGATCGCGCCGCCCTTCGGGAACTTGTCCAGACTGCGGACGGCCAAGCGAGAGAGTTCAAAGTCGATATATGCGGCGACCCGCTGACCTACCCCTCAGCGGCCGGCGCGTGGAACTGACGATCGTGGCACGTCGGTTCTAGTGTGATGCCGTCCTGTGCGGCCGGCGTATTTTCTGCGAGCAGTTTGGTGACGGCGTATTAGCTCGTTATAGTCGGCGGACCCAACGGCTGGAGACAATCGTCCACCACCTCGGTTTGGCGCTCGGCGGCAGACCGGCCGGCCTTTGCCAATCGTCTCATGATGCCGGTGAGCAACGACATACTCTTGCGGGTGGTTCGCCGACGTATTGCCGATCAGAACGATGAGCTCACCGTCATAGGCATTGATGATTTTGCCTTGAGACGCGGCCAGACCTACGGAACAATTGTTTGCGACCTGGAGCGGCGGAGGCCTGTCACGCTATTGCCGGATCGTGCGTTGGATACGTCTCGGTCATGGCTTGCCGAACACCAGTCGATATCGATCGTCGCGCGCGATCGGGGCGGCGGCTATGGTGAGGCCATCGCGAAGGCCCTGCCTGATGCTGAGCAGGTCGCCGACCGATGGCACCTGATGGAGAATTCCAGCCGGGCATTTCTCGATGCTGTCGGCAAGTCGATGCGCCAGATCAAGCAGGCGGTCGGCAGCAATGTTGTTGATCCCAAGCTCCTGACTTACGCGGAAAGGCTGCAATACGATGGATATTTGCGCCGCCAGGAGACGAATGAGGCGATCCGGGAACTGTCGAAGAAAGGAATCGCAATTCGGCAGATTGTCCGGCAAACCGGCCATAGCCGGAAGCTAGTCCGTGACGTCTTGAGGGGTCAGCGCCTCGATGTTTTCCGAACGCGGCCCAGCTCGTTGGAGAGCTGGCTGCCGTGGCTCAATAGGCGCTGGGAGGAAGGGGCTCGAAACGCCTTGGCGCTCTGGCGCGAGATGAAAGCGAAGGGTTTCCCCGGACAGAGCGGTGTCATCTCGCAATGGGCTCAACGGCAACGTCTCGCGGAGAAAGCCAATCAAAGCGGCCTTGCGCGAACGCCATCGGCACGGGTGATCGCCCGGCTGATGACCACCGCACGCGATGACTTGGCGAAATCCGAGGCGATCCTGGTGGCGGCAATTGAAGTGAGCGTTCCGGAGTTGGTCGTCGCCCGCAAAACCATTGGCGACTTCCAATCCATGATGCGCTCGAAGACAGCGCATAGGCTCAATGGCTAACTTGAGGGAGCCACGAACAGCCTGGTTGGATCTTTCGCTGGCGGAGTCGAAAAGGATATCGACGCAGTCAGAAACGCCATAGTCTCCCCTTGGTCTAATGGGCAGACCGAAGGTCAGATCACGCGCCTGAAACTCATCAAGCGCCAGATGTACGGACGTGCAAAACTCGATCTTCTACAGGCGCGATTGATCGGCGCGAGCTAAGAGTTCCACTTCAGCAAAACTGCGTCAGAGCCAAATTCGAACCCTAGCTAAGCTCCGGATTCTGCGGGCGAATCGATCGGGCAGATGCTCCAACTATACTAAGAATCAGACGATTCTTCCTAAAATTCCGACACGGATTAGTTCGAAATTCGAAATATCTATCGACTTCAAATTTTGTCGACGACTGGAGACAGAAAGGCCGTCCTCTGCCGCTCCGCATGCAAAACGCGCTGCCCGCTAAGCTCGTAATGCGATGGCCGTGGCATCCGAAATCATTTCGAGTTTCGAAGCAATTTCGTCTGGCTCTCCAACCCTCTCCGCTTGTTTTTCCCAGGGCGCAATACAACCATTCTGTCTCGGACTTGGCGTTAAACACGATTCTCTGACGAGATTGATTCAAAGTAGTTGATTAGCCCGCTGTAACTAAAAGAACTTTAGGCCCGGCGCATGTGAAAGCAAAAACTCAACATCGTGGTGCTTGCAAAATTGTGGACCGAGTGTTACCTAATTTTGGAATGAACTAACCGGCGAGGAGAATTCCGGAATGTTTGTTCCAAGGGAGGTTTCGATGTCCAAAGAATTTGAAGATCGTGCAAAGCCTCAAGGCGAAGTTGCTGTTCGCTTGACGAATGTCACCAAGTCATACGGTGGCATCAAGGCGCTGCGCGACGTTTCGTTCGAGGTCAAGTCTGGCGAAATTCGTGCTCTGCTTGGCGAAAACGGCGCTGGCAAATCGACTGTTCTCAAGGTGTTGTGCGGTGTCGTCGCTTGTGACGATGGCTCCATCGAAGTCGGTGGGAAACCGGCCGGAAATTTGAATCCGGTTACAGCCCGCGACCTCGGGGTTGCGATGATTTTTCAAGACGGCAGCCTAGTCCCGAATATGACGGTTGCTCAGAATATTTTTCTCACGCGGGAGAAGCGGGACCGTTTCGGTATGGTAGACGACCGCTCCGCGGAACGCGAAGCGGGCGACTTGTTTCGTCAGTTGGGCGTCGAGGTTGATCCATCGCTTCCGGTGTCTTTCCTGAGCGCAGGCCAGCGTCAGCTCACCGAGATCGTCAAGGCGGTCGCGAAAAAAGCCCGGGTTCTGATTCTTGACGAGCCCAGTACTGCCCTTACCGATCACGAGATCGAACACCTTTTCAATTTTCTACGCCGCCTAAAAGCCGAAGGTGTCGCAATCATCTACGTTTCCCACCGGATGGCGGAGATATTCAGAATTGCAGACTCCGCAACCATTCTCCGCGATGGTGAGCTCGTCCAGACGACCGAAATCGCCGGGATGACGATGGAGGAAATGATCGAGAAGATCGTCGGGCGGAAGGGCCGGGGTCTCTTCGATGTGCCCAAGGAAACAGGACATCTCGGTGAGGTTCTTTTGGAGATGCGCTCCGTTTCGACATCCAAACTGAAGGATGTGAACCTACAGGTTCGCGCTGGGGAGGTCGTCGGTATCGCAGGATTGACCGCAAGTGGTCGAAGTGCTCTTGCTCGGGCACTCTTTGGTATCGAAGCCGTACGCAGCGGCGAAATAGTTATCGACGGGAAGTCATTCTCGAAACTCTATCCAGATACCGCGATCGAAAACGGATTGATGCTTGTGCCCGAGGATCGCCTTCTGCAAGGCGTTTTCCCTAACCACAGCATATCCGATAACATCACTCTCCCATCTATTTCGACATTGACCCGCTGGTCGTGGCTTCCGTCATCCTCGGTCACGCGCATCGCCAAGGAGCAGGCGGCTAGCCTGCGCATCAAGGCATCTGACCTCGACGCGCCGATCCGTACCCTTTCAGGCGGCAATCAACAAAAAGCTGTGCTGGCAAAGTGGCTTGCGCTTGGTCCCCGCATTCTGGTCCTCGACGAGCCCACGGCGGGCATCGATATCGGCAGCAAAACCGAAATCGTGACGCTGTTGAGGGCTCTCGCGTCGGCCGGCCGCGCAGTGCTGGTGATCTCTTCTGAAATTCCCGAACTCCTCGCCGTGTCCGACCGCATCGTGATCATGCACGAGGGACGCTTAGTGAAGAGTGTTGACCGTGCAAGCCTCCGTCCCGGCGACGAAGCCGACGACGCGGCGCAGGTCGAATTCGCAGAGCGGAAACTGAACGGTCTAATCCAAGAAGCCGCGCAGGCGGCGGAGGTGCTCCAATGAGTCTGATTTCTCAACCCGACAATATCCAGGTCACTGGCCATTCCAATGGAGCATTTTCGATGTTCAAATCCCGATGGCGCGAAAACATCATCTACATCGCGCTGGTCGTCGTCTTCGTGATATTCGCGTTCACGCTCGGCGATCGCGGTTTCCTTGGCACCAACAATCTGCTCAACATCGTTCGTCAGAGCGCCATCATCGCGATTGTTGCAACGGCCATGGTGTTCGTTCTCGCCGCCGGCGAAATTGACCTGTCGGTAGGTGCGGTCGCTGGATTGGTATCGGTCGTCGCCGCCATGGTCATCGCAACTCACGGACCGTTCATCGGCGTTTCCGCCGCGCTCGCCACGGGGCTCGTGGTCGGTGCAGTCAACGGCCTTCTTACCACGCGCATTGGCGTGCCGTCGTTCCTCACGACGTTGGCAATGATGGGTGTTGCGAAGGGCGTTTCGATGTGGATCAGCAACACCGCCGCCGTGCCTATCCTCGACGACGGATTCAATTTCTGGTTCGGCGGTGGCGACCTCGGTTCGGTTCCGGTTCTGCTTCCATGGATGTTGCTCGCCACAATCGTTGGCCACGTCCTGCTACGCAAGACGGGATTTGGTCGGCGTGTTCTCGCGACCGGGGGAAATCCAGTTGCGGCACGATATACAGGCGTCAATACCGCGAACATCAAGTTCAAGGTTCTGATGATGACCGCCTTGGCTGCATCTGTGGCTGGCCTCCTATATGCGGGTCGTCTCGAGTCCGGCCGCTATCAGCTGGGTGAAGGCGACGAATTGTCCGTCATTGCGGCCGCCGTCCTTGGAGGCAACAGTCTCTTCGGGGGCAATGGGGCGGTGCTCGGCGCGGTGTGCGGGGCCTTGCTCATCGGCATCATCAACAACGGCCTCCTGCTTATGGGGCTGGACTACAGTCAACAGTTGATCGTCCGCGGGATCATCATCGTTCTCGCCGTCGCACTCAGCCAGGTCAAGAAAACGGCCTAGCCTAGAACCCTAAAAACAATCGCCTTGTAACGCGGGCTTGCCCGCGGACGGGAAAGCCATCTCGAAAAAAGGAGAAGCCCAATGGCTCGACAGCTCACAGTCATCGCAATCATGAAGGCAAAAAAGGGAGCCGAAGAGGAACTCGGAAATCGCCTCAAGGCTCTGGTCGAGCCAAGCCGGAGTGAGGCTGGCTGCATCAATTACGATTGCCATCAGGACCAGGAAAATCCCGGCGAATGGGTGATGTACGAAAACTGGAAGGACCGGTCGGATCTCGATCATCACTTCACGATGCCGTACCACGTCAAGTTCATTGCCGATCTTCCGGATCTGATCGAGGGCGAAATCGAGATGCACTACCTCGATATGCGCTCGCAGTTCGCACGCTGAGGAGGCGGAGATGGATAACCTCATTCTCGACCATCAGGGCAAACCCGCCACCCATCACCGCGCCACGGTGAACGGCGTCAGGCTTCACTACGTTACCGCAGGCAGCGGTCCGGCACTCCTCCTCGTCCACGGCGTGCCAAAGACGTCGTTCTATTGGCACCTGATCTTTCCGTTGTTGACCGAGCACTTCACGGTGGTCGCGCCAGATGTCCGCGGGTTTGGAGATTCCGATAAGCCCAAGGACGGCTACGACATGGAAACGGTCGCGGCTGATCTCGCAGAGCTAATGACCCAGCTTAGCCACGAGAAGTTCTACCTGCACGGTGAAGACTGGGGAGCTGCGTTCGCATACGCGGTCGCCGCCCTCAATCGCGACCGCGTGATGAAGTTCTCCTTTGCCGAGAAGCTTTTGCCGGGCTTCGGTCTCGAAGACTGGTCGCATCTGACGCTGGAGAACGTCAAGGCGCGGCACTGGCTATGGCATGTGAGCTTCTTCCATGTTCCTGACGTTCCGGAATACCTGATCCAGGGCAAGGAGCGCGAGTTCTGGTCGACGTGGATGAAGGCGGAGACCTACGACCCCCATGCGATCTCCGAGGTCGCCGTCAACGAGTTCGTACGTTGCTGCACAGGTCCGGGCGGGCTGCGGCCCATCTTCGAAGTCTACCGCCAGACGTTCAAGAACCAGGCGTTCACCAAGGCTCAGGCGGCCGACAAGCTCAAGATGCCGCTCCTCGTAATCGGTGCGGAGCACTTTACGGGCGACTTCGGTCAGAAGCAGGCACGGCTGTTCGCGGAGGACGTGACAGGCGAGCTCTACGATTGCGGTCATAGCCTCGCCCTGGAGCGGCCGGAGATGCTGGCCGACAGCCTGCGGAACTTCTTCACCAAGTAAGTCCATCGATTCAACACGGGAGGAAACCATGAATCGACGCTTTTTCCTGCAGGTCAGCGCGGCTGCCCTGATCGCATGCACCACGGCAACGCAGTTGCTGGCGGCGGAAGCCGACGTCCAGAAAATGCTCGACGACCTCGCGTCCGGAAAGGTTCAAAGCCTTGGTCCGCACGGTGAAGCGCCGAGCTCGGCCGACGGCATCCAGCTGTCGGACGATGAACTGACGAAAATCAAGGCGATGAACGCCACGGCGGCCGTCGTTCTGCACTACCGCAACGACTGGGCGGTCGCGCAAATCGCGGGCCTCACGGACCAGTTCGCAAAGATGGGCATCAAGATCGTGTCGGTGACCGACGCGAACTTCAAACCCGAAAAGCAGGTCGCGGATATCGAAACCGTTCTTGCCCTGAAGCCATCGATCATCGTGTCCATTCCGGTCGATCCGGTTGCAACGGCCGGAGCCTTCAAGAAAGCCGCCGACGCAGGCGTGAAGATCGTCTTCATGGACAACGTCCCTCAGGGGATGAAAATCGGCAAGGACTACGTCAGCACGGTATCTTCGGACAACTATGGTAACGGCGTTGCCTCCGCGCTCCTGATGGCAAAGGCGATCGAAGAAGAGGGCGAAGTCGGTATCGTTTATCTGGCCGGCGACTTCTTCGTGACCAAGCAGCGCTACGAGGCCTTCAAGAAGACAATCGGTCAGTTCCCCAAGGTGAAGGTCGTCGCGGAGCAGGGGATCGATGGCACCGACCTTATCGGCAATGCGGAAAAGGCCGCGAGCGCAATCCTCGCGGCCAACCCCAACGTGAAGGCAATCTGGGCCGTCTGGGAGGCTCCGGCTGACGGAGTGATGTCGGCGGCCCGCACCGCAGGCCGTAAGGACCTCATCATTACCACGATCGATCTGGGCCTTAACGCCTGCCTGAGCCTCGCGAAGGGTACGTTCGTCAAGGGTATCGGCGCTCAGCGGCCCTACCAGCAGGGCGTCACCGAAGCGCTTCTCGCCGGCTATGGCCTGCTCGACAAGAAGGCCCCGGAATACGTGGTGTTGCCGCCGCTCGCTGTCACCAGGGACAATCTCCTTGAATCGTGGAAGCTCACCTACCATTCGGAGCCGCCGGCGAGCCTGGTCGACGCTCTGAACTAAACTAAAAGCAAGGGATAGGAAAATGCTGAGAGTAGCAGTTTTAGGTACTGGCCGGATCGGCCAGATTCATGCCGCCAACGTGGCGGCCAGCCCGCGGGCGGAGCTTATCGTCGCAGCGGATCCGGTCGAGGCCGCTGCCTCGTCGACGGCGGAGAAGCTTAGCTGCGAATACAGTACCGATCCCTATGCCGCGATCGGTCGGAGCGACATCGATGCAGTAGTCATCGGCACTCCGACCGACACCCACGTTCCGCTGACCCTGGCGGCTCTGGCCGCCGGGAAGGCGGTCCTATGCGAGAAGCCGCTGGACCTCGATCAGGATAAGGCCAACGCGGCGATCGTCGAAATCGAGAAGTCCGGTAAGCCATTCATGCTCGCCTTCAACCGTCGCTTCGATCCGAGCGCCAGTGAAATCAAACGGGCTATCGAGGCCGGCGAGATTGGTGACGTCCGACAAGTCATCATCACGAGCCGCGATCCTTCACCGCCGCCTGCGGAATACATCCAGCGGTCAGGCGGAATTTTTCGCGACATGCTTATCCACGACTTCGACATGGCGAGATGGCTGCTTGGTGAAGACCCTGTCGAAGTCTTCGCTGTCGGCAATTGCCTTGTCGACGCAAAAATCTCCGATTTCAGCGACTTCGACACGACGATGGTCGTCATGCGTACCGCCTCTGGAAAGCAGTGCCACATAAACACCTGCCGTCATGCATCCTACGGTCACGACCAGCGGATCGAGGTCTTCGGTTCAAACGGCATGCTCCAGAACGGTCATGTGCGGCCCCACACGGTTCACCGCTTCACTAACGGCACGACAGACGCACAGGCACCACTGCTTCATTTCTTCTTGGGGAGATACAAGCAGGCATATGAACTGGAACTTGATGCGTTTCTAAGGGCGGTCGAAGCTGGGACGGCGATGCCCGTAGGTGCGGACGATGGCCGTAAAGCGCTCGCCCTCGCAGAGGCCGCCCTCAAGTCGATAGAAACTCAATCCGGCGTCTCTGTCGGCTAAAACTGACGGAGCTGGAACGTGGGCCGAACCAGGCAGGGACATCCGACTGAAAGCTCAGTCCACCAAAATAGTGACTATCCGGCGTCGTTGCCGGATAGTCTCGACGACCTCAAAGCCATTGTGACGTCTCGTCGCGTCGATTTCCCCGAACGTTTGCGTGAGATTGGAATATTCGCATTCCAGCAACCGCACCAAATGGCATTTCTGTCGATCCGAGATATCGCCAAGGCTACGCATACAAGCTCGTCGTCGGTTCATCGTTTTGCCAAGACCTTGGGCTTCGAGGATTACGGAGCATTGCGGAAAGTTTTTCAGAAGCATATCGCCGCCGCTGGCCGCCACAACAACTAGAGGAAGAGCGCTTTCACCTTAATCTTGCCAATGGGCTCAGATGGCACTAAATATGGAACATACGTTACACAATTCGCCTCACTGGGAAGCTTTGTACGACGATGGCCAGACCAAGAGAATTCGCCGAGACAGACGTCCTACAGAAGGCCATGATGGTATTCTGGCAAAAGGGCTATGAGGGTGCGTCGATCTACGACCTGATGGCCGCGACAGGCCTCAAGAAGTCCAGCATTTACAAAGCTTTCAACAGTAAGGAACACCTCTTCTGGAAGGCGAATGAGCTTTATAAGAAGGACCACCTCGGTTTCATCGAAGAGGCGCTCAAGCTTTCGAAACCGCGGGACATCGCTATGGCCATGCTGATTGGCGAGGCCGACATGCATACCGATCCGGTCCATCCCCCTGGCTGCTTCGAAACGAACGGCGCGCTCGCTTGCTCTGACGAGACGCAAGAATTGCAGCGTGCGCTGGTGGAGAGCCGCTTCAATTTTCAGCGGCGACTTGCGAAGACATTTCGTATGACGTCCGAAAATGGGCCCATGCTGCCGAACGCCACTCCTGAGGAGGCGGCAAGCTTCGTGTTCACGCTTATACAAGGTATGGCCGTTCAGGCGAAAGCTGGACTGTCGCGCGCTGAACTGCACAAGTTCGTGGCGCTGACGATGATGGCTTGGCCGGAATAGGGGGGACCATCGCCATTTACACACTGGCTGCCTCATTAAGCCCTGTCCAGCCGTTGATGCCGGTCTCAGGCCGAACGCTGGCGCTATTCGATACCCTGCGATCACCCGGATTGAGATTTGCGGTTTCGGGTAGCGCGGCAGCCGTTGCGCCCTTTAAATTGCTCTCAAGATGACGAATGGCCGGGTTGACGCCCCGTCTTCAACGGCGAGGCCGCCGCCACCAATTTCGACACGGCGCTTCGAGATCACTTCTTCAAAACCACGGTTTTGGAGCACGTCCGGGAACGTGAGACTCAATGAGTGCCAATAGTTGGATGACGAGGCATTGCCGTCGCTGAAGGACAGCCGCCGAACTATGACAATGACCGCGTTTTTCGCATCCGCACGTGCGAACGCAATGAAACTCTCGCATCCTTCACCGCTTGCCACCAACGGAATGTACTCGCCGCTACGAAACAGGCTAGGCAGTTCCTGCCGAAGCCGAAGGAGGGCGGCGATGACATGTTGCTTCAGCCGGCCCGTCTGCCATTCCTCTTCGTCGTCGGAGGTTAGCTTCCCCTTTTCCGACAGGCGTTCCTGCAGGCGATCAAAATCGGGCTCGCGGCGGTTGTCGGGATCGACGAGGCTGAGGTCGAGACCCTCGCTGCCCTGATAGATATCCGGCACACCCGGCGCCGTCAGCTTGATGATCGTCTGGCTGAGGCTGTTGACCAGGCCTGTGCGGATGAAGGGCCGCAGCATGTTGGCGAAGTCCGCAAGGAAGGCCGAATTGCCCGGCGACAGAAGCCGGCGGGCGTAACCGAGCACCGCCGTCTCATAGGCGTGGTTAGAATCGCCCCAGTTGGTGCGGAGCTTCGCCTCTCGTATCGCCTTTTCCACGTAAGCGATGAAGCGTTCTTCAAGCGCCTTGAGACCCTCCTCATCTTCCGGATGAAGGTCCGTCGGCCAGACGCCGGCAAGCGCCTGATAGAGCATCCATTCCACGGCTGGTTCGGGAGCCGGACCGTCCTCGAGCGATTGCACCGTCTGCCGATTCATCTCCCGCCAGCGCTTGACGCCTTCCGCCCAAAGCTGGGGGACTTCGGTGATGGTATAGAGCCGCGCCCTTGCGTCCTCGCCGCGCTTGGTGTCGTGGGTGGAGGTGCCGGAGAGTGCATCCGGCTGGCGTTGAAGCCGCGTCTGCATTTCCCGGTGGAAGCGATCGACCGAGAACGCGCGCGGCAGCGGTTCGGCGCCGACCTCGTTCAGGGCGAGCGCCATGTGCTGGCGGAAGAACAGCGTGTCCTCCACCGACTTCGCCATCAGCGGGCCGGTCAGTTGCTGGAAGCGGGTGCGGAAGACGGAAGCCTGGCCCCGCGCCTGCTGTGCGACATCGCCGGAGAGAATGCGTTCGAGGAAGGCGAGCGCCTGTGGTTCCGGCGCATCCTGCCTCTGCCTTACGTGATCAATGACACGGACCAGCATCTCGCGGCCCTCCGGCGGCAGGCCGTCGCGCGTGCCGTAGGTGCGGTAGACGGGGAAGGAGACAAGCAATTCGCGGATTGCCTTTTTGATCAAGCTTTCAGAAAGGATTGATTCCCGGTCCTCCGCCTGGCCGATCCGCAGCGCAAGCTTCACAAGAGTGGCGAATTCGCCAGCGAAGTTGTTGTCCACCATCAGCAATTTCGCGTCGCGCAGTTCGGCCCGCATATCTACCGGATGGCCGGTCACATCCTGATAAGCCGCGCGCAGTTCATCCAGTTTCTCACCATCGACGAGCGCATCGCTGAGCGCGGCGATGAACTCGTAGCCCGTCGTGCCGGAGATCGGCCAGTCGGCGGGAACCTGCTCGCCCTCGCCGAGGATCTTCTCGACGGTGATGTAGCAATCCGGTCCCGCCTCCTGGCGCAGACGTTCCAGATAGGCTTTCGGATCGGCGAGGCCGTCGACATGATCGACGCGGAGGCCGTCGACCGCGCCGCTACGGACGAGTTCTAGGATGAGCCGGTGGGTATCATCGAAGACTGGGCCGTCCTCCACCCGCACGCCGGCAAGACCAGTGATCTCGAAGAAGCGCCGGTAGGATAACTCGTGCCGCGCATCCCGCCACGACATCAGTCGATAGGGTTGCTGGTCGTGGAGCTTGGCGATGGCCTCCTTGTCGGCCACCCCTAGCACTTCGGCCTCGCGGCCGGCATAGGTGGCCGGGCTCAGCGGATAGAAGGTCTCGTAATAAGCGAGCGCGGGCTTGCCCGTGTTCGGATCTGCCTTCACGGAAATATCGCCGGCCTCCAGCACCTTATCGAAGGTGTCGCCGAGGAAGGGCAGGGTCAACTTTCGGCTCCAGTCAATGTCGAAATGGCGGGCATAGCGGCTCTTCTCGCCATTTTCGACAACGTCACGCCACCAGGGATTTTCCAGCGAGGCTGCCATGTGGTTCGGCACGATATCAAGGATCAGGCCGAGCCCCTCCGCCTTCAATGCCTTTACCATGCGATCAAAACCCATCTCGGCCACCAATCGCCGGGTCAATCTCATTGGCGTCGGTCACATCGTATCCATGTGTCGAGCCCGACGTCGCGGTGAAGACGGGTGAGGCATAAAGGTGGCTGATGCCGAGTCGTTTCAGATAAGGCGCCAACGCGGCTGCGCGGTCGAAGGTCATGCCGTTGCGGAACTGAAGACGATAGGTGGCGACCGGAATGTTCATAGCTGATCCAGAGGGCGTGGCGGCGGTTGAGGACGATAACTATCGAAAGCTGCAAACTCGTCACCGGTAACCGAGACGGGCATCTTCAGACAACCCGTATCAACTTTGCCGGGCTCTTGTTGTTCCGCGCGGCTTTTCGAGAGGAGAGGCGGCATTAACTCACTCATCACCGAGCCCGTGCGATCCGACCTGCCCGGCCGAGCGGGAAGGTGCAGCGGGAACGCTCGCTCGATTGCGAATGTCGTACTGCAGCGTACAGACCTCCAATCTGTGGAACATCAAGCGAGGCCCGGGGTTTCAAGCGCGATCAACTTGGAGTGTGCAATGAAGCCAGCTGTAGCGCTTGTCACTGGAGCCGGATCCGGAATTGGAAAGGCGGCCGCTTTGGCCCTCGCCAGGGAGGGGTATAACATGGGTGTGCTCGGCCATACGCAGGAAGAGATCACTTCGACGGTTGAAGATATTTTAGCGGAGGGAGGCAAGGCAATTCCGCTTCTCGCCGACATATCTGATGAAGGGCAGATGGCGGAAGCTGTAAAGCAGCTCACCCATCAGTATGGTCGGCTTGACGCTGTGGTTGCCAATGCCGGGATCAACGGCGTCTGGGCACCAATCGATGACCTTAAGCTTTCGGAATGGAACGATACGATCTCCGTAAACTTGACGGGGACCTTCCTGACGATCCGTGCGACTGTGCCCGAATTGAAGCGTACCGGCGGCGGCTCCATCGTGGTTGTGTCCTCCATCAACGGGACTAGAACCTTCACCACCCCCGGGGCGACCGCTTACACCGCAACCAAAGCCGCGCAGGTCGCAATGGTGCAGCAGCTTGCCCTAGAGCTTGCGCGCCATCACATCCGCATCAACGCCGTTTGCCCGGGTGAGATCGACACCAACATCGAGGCCAACACCAGGCTCCGAAAAGAAGACGAGACTGTCATACCCGTTGTATGGCCTGAAGGCCAGGTGCCCATCACCGGAGGTCGGCCAGGTCGAAGCGAAGATGTGGCTGACGTAATCGTCTTCCTGGCGTCCGACAGGTCGCGTCATATCACTGGTTCCCCGATCTGGGTCGATGGTGGCCAAGGTCTGCTCCGCTAGCGGCAGGTAGCAAACGAAGGAAAGGTATTATTTTGATCGACTACACGTTTGGTCCCGTCGTATCGGAAGACGGCGTCGAGTTCCGGCTCTGGGCTCCCTTGGCGGAGAGTGTTTCGCTCAAAATTGACGGTCGCCAGCCGCAACCGATGCACCGAACCGATGACGGATGGCATCGTTGCCATGCTGCCGGCATCGGGCCGGGAAGCCTTTATATATTCGTGTTGCCAGACGGCTCCGAGGTACCGGATCCGGGCTCGCGTCATCAGCCGCATGATGTCCACGGTTGTAGCGAAGTCGTCGATCTCAAATCATACAGGTGGAAAACCGAAGCCTGGTCGGGACGTCCCTGGGAAGAAAGCGTCATCTACGAAGTGCATATCGGCACATTCACCTCGCAAGGGACGTTTCGGGCGGCGATTGAGCAACTGGACCATCTGGCAGAGCTTGGCGTCACCGCGATCCAGATCATGCCGATCAGCGACTTTCCCGGCCGCTACAATTGGGGCTATGACGGCGTTCTGCCCTATGCACCGGACAGCAGCTATGGCCGACCTGCAGACCTTATGGCATTGATCGACTCGGCCCACGAGCG
>NZ_JBNDHT010000017.1:0-68218 GCF_056755115.1 Rhizobium sp. SVR5-2C
GCTCGAGCAGCTCGCAGCCGATGCCGGCCAGACCGGCTATGCCTTCCGCCAGCGCATGGCCGCCAAGGCCTATGCCCGCACGGCGGCTTACGATGCCATGATTTCGAACTGGTTCGCCGAAGCGCTCGCCATCGATACGCCGCGCCACCGGGTGATCGGCGGCGTCTTGAAGGAAGAGATGCGCTACGGCGAAAACCCGCACCAGAAGGCTGCCTTCTACGTTACGGGCGAAAAGCGCCCCGGCGTCTCGACGGCGACATTGCTCCAGGGCAAGCAGCTTTCCTACAACAACATCAACGACACCGATGCGGCCTATGAGCTGGTCGCCGAATTCCTACCGGAGAAGGCGCCCGCCTGTGCCATCATCAAGCATGCTAATCCCTGTGGCGTCGCAACCGGTCCGAGCCTCATCGAGGCTTACAAGCGGGCGCTTGCCTGCGATTCCGTTTCTGCCTTCGGCGGCATCATCGCATTGAACAGCACGCTCGATGCGGAGACGGCGGAAGAAATCATCAAGCTGTTCACGGAAGTCATCATCGCTCCGGATGTAAGCGACGAGGCCAAGGCGATCGTCGCGAGGAAGCCGAACCTGCGCCTGCTTTCCGCGGGCGGGCTGCCTGATCCGCGCGCCGCCGGCTTGACGGCAAAAACGGTCTCCGGCGGTCTGCTCGTCCAGAGCCGCGATAACGGCATGGTCGAAGATCTGGAGCTGAAGGTCGTCACCAAGCGTGCTCCGACAGCCCAGGAGCTGGAAGACATGAAGTTTGCCTTCAAGGTCGGCAAGCATGTGAAATCGAATGCGGTCGTTTATGCCAAGGATGGCCAGACGGCCGGCATAGGTGCCGGGCAGATGAGCCGCGTCGATTCCGCCCGCATCGCTGCACTGAAAGCCGAGGAAGCCGCCAAGGCTCTCGGCCTGCCCGCTCCGATGACGCGCGGTTCGGCGGTCGCCTCCGAGGCTTTCCTGCCATTCGCCGATGGCCTTCTGTCGATGATTGCTGCCGGTGCCACGGCGGTCATCCAGCCGGGCGGTTCCATGCGCGATCAGGAGGTGATCGATGCCGCCAACGAGCACAATGTTGCGATGGTATTCACCGGCATGCGCCACTTCCGTCACTGAGAGTGAAGGCCTCGTCACTCGACGGGGCGTCGCTTCACTTTTGATCCCTATCCGCCGGATAAGGCGTTACGATCAGCAGGATCAAGCCGCCAGCGAGGAAAAGAAGCAGCGTCGCCATGCCGAGGCGCGCTGACCCGCTGGCATAAGTCATCAGCGAAAAGAAGAGCGTTGCCATGAAGCTCGTGGCGCGGCCTGAAAGCGCATAGATCCCGAAATAGCGCCCTGCCTCTTCCAGGCTGACGCTGCGCGCCAGATAGGAACGCGAGGAGGCCTGTACGGGGCCGAAGGCGAGGCCGATCAGCAGTCCGTAGAGGATATAGGCCTTCTCCGCCGCCGTGCCGAAAAGCCCTCCGGCGTCTGCCGTGGACAACGGCACGAGGCCGAAAAGCGTGTAGCCCGGCCCTGTCGAAATAATGCCGGTCGTTGCAAAAAGCAGCATGGTCAGGCTGATCAGGATCGTCGCCTTTGAGCCGATCCGGTGGTCCACCCTGCCGGCGATGACGCAGCCGAAAATCGCGACAACATTGAGGATGATCCCGTAAAGCCCGATTTCGATTGTTGCCCAGCCGAACATGCCGGCGGCAAAGGCGCCGCCAAGGATCAGCAGTCCGTTGACACCGTCCTGATAAATCATTCGGGCAATCAGGAATTTCAGAATGCCCCTTCGGTGCTTCAGTTCGCCGACCGTGTTCCGGACCTGCTTCAGGCCGGAACGCACCGCGGTCGCGAACGGCAGCCCCTTCGGCGCATCAGGCGTGAAGAGAAACATCGGGATGATGAAGATCAGATACCATACCGCGGAGATTGGTCCGGTAATGCGCGCGTCCTCGCCGGTATGCGGGTCAAGGCCAAACAAAGGGGCAAATCCCAGCAGCGTCTTTCCGGTTTCCAGACTGCCCGCGAACAGCGCCACGACGGCGATGAGCACAATCATTCCACCGAGGTAGCCAAGGCCCCAGGCGGTGTTGGAGAGCTTGCCCACCTCATCCTTCCCCACAAGGCGCGGCATCATCGAATCGTTGAAGACGATGGAAAATTCGGCCGCGGTCGAAGCGAGAATCATAAAGATCACCGGGTAGATGACCGGCGATCCCGGGGCCGCAAACCAAAGGCCGAAGAGACTTGCGATCTTGATCAGCGCGAAGAAGGCGGTCCAGGGTTTGCGGGCGCCGGACTGATCGGCGATGGAGCCGAGGATCGGAGAGAGCACGGCGATGATAACCGAGGAGATCGTCGCCATATTGCTCCACATCGCCTGTGCGGAGACGGGATCGGCAGTCAGTCTCGAGACGAAATAGGGGCCGAAGATGAACGTGGTTACGACCGTAAAGAACGGCTGGGCCGCCCAGTCGAAAAGCATCCAGCCCCAGATGCCTTTCTCCGGCGCCTTTTGCGGCGCGGGCGTCCCCGTTCCGGTCCAGTCTATCCTGCTCACGCATCCACTCCCGCTTCGCAGCGGACTGTGTCACCTCGCCCGGTCGCGCGCAAGGTCGGTCAACAGACCTGCAGCGACTGTAATGCGCGCAAGGCTCGGGTCGCCGCTATCGCTAAGGTTCGAAAGCTCCTCGGCAATGCGGTTGATCCTGATGCGGTCTACCGCATGCCAAGCCTGAACCGGCAGCTTCTCCTTGCCGTGCTCGGCGAGCGCCGAAATCACGATATCGCGGCGGGCGCTGGCGATCTGGTCGATGCTCCGGGCCAGCGCCAGGCTCTCGTAGTGATCGGAGGTAACGATGCGGGCACCGGCGGCTAGCAACCTGCCCACGCGGAAGGTTTGCGATACGGCAAAATAGCTATCTGCGGCGCGTGCCAGCGGTTCGCCCGTCCGTTCGGCGACCTGCATGATCTCCGGCACCAGAGCAAAGCCCGGCAGCCCGGCAATGGCAGCCGCCAATTTTTCTGGTATTCCGGCCTCGCGGTACTCGTTAGCGCGGGCTTCAAACTCCGCAGGAACCTGTGCTGCGAAGACTGGCGCTAGCTTCTTCAACGCGTCGCGTAGTCGGCTAATTGTCTCCGCCATATCGGCTTTCGCCATGCCGGTCTTCAGGAGCAGACGGGTCAAGACCGTAAAGATGTGGCCGATTTCCTCATAGACACGGTTCTGCATCTGGCCGGAGATCCTGCCGTCCAGCGCATCCGTTTCCGCCCAGAGCCGGGTCAGATCAAAGCCATCGCGGGCGATGATGGCTGCGCGGACGACTTCCGGCGCCGAAGCGGCTGTGGCATCCATCATGCTGACTGCAAAGCCTGGACCGCCGCGATTGATTGCCTCATTGGCGAGGATGGTCGCGATGATTTCGCGCTTCAATCGGTGGCTAGCGACGTCGGCGGCGTAGGGTTTCTGCATCTTGGCCGGGAAGTAGTTCGAAAGCGTCGAGGCGAAATAGGGCTCGTCCGGCAGATCGCTTGCGGCAAGGGCATCGAAAAGCACGATTTTTGCATAGGAGAGCAGCACGCCGATTTCAGGCCGCGTCAGCGGCTTGCCTGCGGCATAGCGTTCGGAAAGCGTCGAGTCGTCCGGAAGTGTTTCAACTTTCCGGTTCAGCTGCTTGGCGCCTTCCAGAACGCTCATGAAGCGCGCGAGTTCAAGCCCGTTACCGGTGCCTTTGCGCTCCGTGAGCGAAATCGCCAAGGATTGCAGATAGTTGTTACGCAGAACCAGTGCCGCGACCTCGTCCGTCATCGAGGACAGCAACTGATCGCGTTTTGCCCGCGTTAGCCGTCCGTCATGCATGGCGCTGGCAAGCGCGATCTTGATATTGACCTCGACGTCCGAGGTGTTGACGCCGGCCGAATTGTCGATCGCGTCGGAATTGCTCCGCCCGCCCTTCAGGCCATAGGCGATGCGGCCCTTTTGCGTGACGCCCAGATTGGCACCCTCGCCGATCACCTTTGCCCGCACCTCTTCGGCCGTGATGCGGATCGGGTCGTTGGAACGATCGCCCACTTCCGCGTCGGTTTCCGATTGCGCCTTCACATAGGTGCCGATGCCGCCGAACCAGAGAAGGTCGACCGGGCTTTTCAGGATCGCTGTCATAATTTCGAAAGGCGTTGCCACGGCCTTGTCGATCCCTATTGCGGCAATCGCCTCGGGCGTCAGCGTCACGGACTTCGCCGAGCGCGAAATGATCATCGCACCTTTGGAAAGAACCGACTTGTCGAAATCCTGCCAGCTGGAGCGCGGCAGGTTGAAGAGCCGCTGCCGCTCGGCAAGCGTCTTTTCGATGTCCGGATCGGGATCGATGAAGATATCACGGTGGTCGAAGGCCGAGAGCAGCAGGATCTTCGGAGAGAGCAGCATGCCGTTGCCGAAGACGTCGCCGGACATATCGCCGACGCCGGCCACCGTAAACGGTGTGGTTTGAATGTCGATATCCATTTCGCGGAAATGGCGCTTCACGGCCTCCCAGGCGCCTCTGGCGGTGATGCCCATCTTCTTGTGGTCATAGCCCGCCGATCCACCTGATGCGAAGGCGTCGTCGAGCCAGAAGCCGGCTTCCTGCGCCAATGCATTGGCGGTGTCGGAGAAGGTGGCTGTTCCTTTGTCGGCGGCGACGACGAAATAGGGATCGTCACCATCGAGCCGCACCGTATCGGCAGGCGGCAGGACATCGGCGCCGGAAATGTTGTCGGTGATCGAAAGCAGCGTACGGATATAGGTCTTGTAGGCTTCCCGGCCTGCATTGAAGATTTCGTCGCGGCTGCCCCCGGCGGGCAGATTTTTCGGATAGAAACCGCCCTTGGCGCCAACCGGCACGATGACGGCGTTCTTGACCTGCTGCGCCTTCACGAGGCCGAGCACTTCCGTGCGATAGTCCTCTGCGCGATCCGACCAGCGCAAGCCGCCGCGAGCCACCTTGCCAAAACGAAGGTGCACGCCCTCGACCTCGACGCCATAGACGAAGATTTCCCGGAATGGCTTGGGATCGGGCAGGCCATCGATGAGTTTCGGATCGAGTTTGAAGGCAAGCATCGCCTTCGGCGAGCCGTCGGCATTGCGCTGGAAGTAATTGGTGCGCAGCGTCGCATCGACGACATTGATGCAGCGGCGCAGAATGCGGTCATCGTCGAGGCTCGGCACGTCGGCGAGCGCCGCTTCGATCGACTGATGCTGTTCGGCAAGCTTTTTCACACGCGCCTTCTCGCCCAGCTTCGGATCGAGCGAGTCGTAGAAAAGCCTGAAGATCGACGCGGCGATCCGGGGATATTTGTCGAGGGTCGTTGCGATGTAGTCTTGCGAATAGGCAATTCCCGCCTGGCGGAGATAGCGGGCATAAGCCCGCAGGACGTTCGCCTCGCGCGCGGAAAGCCCCGCTGAAAGGATCAGCCGGTTGAAACTGTCATTGTCGATCGCGCCGCTGAAGGCAGAGACGAAGGCTTCCTCCAGCCGAGCGCCATAATGGTTGAGGTCGATCTCGCCGCCGCTGCGGGGCTCGAGCTCCATATCGTGCAGCACAACGATGTTGGCTGACCCGTCGGCCGCCGGAACCTCGATGTCGAATGTCCTCTCGCTAAGCACATTGAACCCAAGATTTTCAAGCAGCGGCACGCGGCGCGAGAGCGGAAGCTGCTCGACGGGATGGAAAATCTTGAGCGAGAAGATTCTGCCGCGCTCCAGGTCGTTGCGGTAGTAGAACTCAATGCGGATCGGCGCGCCGGAAGCGGAGGCAGTAATATCCGGCAGATCGGCAACCGTTTCTTCCGGCGTGAAGGAATCCTGGAAAGCGTTGCTGACGCCGATCCTTGGCGCCTTCGGTCCGGCCAGCGCCTCAAAGCGATCGTCCCAGCGGGCGGTGATGGCGCGGATTGCCTCTTCGAGCCTTGCTTGCGGGACGCGCGGTGTTTTTCCGCCGGACCGGCCGATGATGAAGTGCACCCTGGCAACGCGGCCTTCCGGAAAGGCCGGATAGTAGGCAGAGACCCGACCGTCATATACCGTCTTCAGGTAGTTGCCGATCTTTTCCCGAACGATGGAATCGTATTCTTCGCGGGGCACATAGACGATGACTGAAACAAACCGGTCGAAATGGTCAATGCGCGGCAGAACTCGGACGCGCGGCCGGTCTGCAAGTTCGTTGATTTGCTCGGCGAATTTCGCAAGCAATGTCGTATCGATCTGGAAAAGATCGTCACGTGGATAAGATTCCAACGTGTTGTCGAGCATCCGGCCGGAATGGCTCATCGGATCAAAGCCGAAATGGTCTTTCACCTTGGCGATCTTGGATCGGATGAGCGGAATTTCCGATGCGAATGCGGTGTAGGCCGTGGAGGTGAATAGGCCGACGATGCGCAGTTCACCCGTGACGTTTCCGTCCTTGTCGAAGCGCTTGACGCCGACATAGTCCATATAAGCGCGGCGGTGGACGACGGATTTCACGTTCGCCTTTGTGACGATCAAAAAGTCCGGGCCGTCGAGAAAGGCCAGGATCTCCGGTGTTGTCGTTACGGCGTCCTTGCCGGTACGCAGGACCAAAACGTCCGGATTGGAAAGGATTCCGAGCCCTGTGCCCTTGCCCCGCTCGACCTTCGCCTCGCTGCCCTTGCCGGAATAGACATACTCGCGCATGCCGAGGAAGGTAAAGTTTTCGTCGCGTAGCCAAGTCAGGAAAGCCAGTGCCTCGTCGCGATCGGCCTTCTTGCGGCTGGCATTGTAGCTGCTGAGTTCGGCAATGACCGTGTCGAGCTTGGAAAGCATAGGCTTCCAGTCGGAAACGGCCTGATGAACCTGCTCCAGCACACCGAGTACGCGCTGCCGGAGATCGGCGGATTGCTCGGCAGTCAGGGGCGAGATGTGAAGCTGAATATGGCTGACACGTTGTTCAGGATCGCTTGGTTCCTCGGCGGAATAAAGCACCGGCGCCTTGCCAGGCTCGATCACCAGGATCGGATGCACGGCCATATAGAGATCGCGGTAAGTGCTCGTAACCTCACCCATGACCGATTCGTAAAGGAACGGCATGTTGCGATCGGTGATCGTCAGGACCGAGACGGCCACGCCGGCGGGCTCAACATCGGGGAGCGTGTCAATACTGACGCGAGGCGCCTTGCCATCCCAGGCCGAAAGCTCCTTTGCGGAATGAATGGCGGAAAGCGCCAGCATCTCAGGCGTATAGCAATCGAGGTCATCTCCGCTTGCCCGGCCGAAAAGAATCTCCGGATCGAGATGCTGCTCGCCCGTCGCCGCAGCGATCTTCCGCGCGCTTTCGATCGGCTTTTCCCGTCGAGGATTGTTTCTGACAGCCATTTTGAGAGTTCCCCAGTTTGCGTGATTTCCTGCAAGTTAGCAGAAGATTTGTCGAAAAAATCTCTAAAAGAGGCCTCGCGACAGCAGCTTTCGTGCGTTTTTGACCCGCTTTGGATAAAATTCTGGAAGATTCTCCAAATTCCGGATCAGTCGATTCCGAAGCCTGCCAATTCGGCGAGAATTTCATGCATCGATGAAGAATGGTTGACAGCCGCGCGGCAAAAGGATCATCAACAGCGCGTCGAATTCAGGGTCTAAAATCAATCATGTCGGATATCAGCCAAGCAGGAACGGTGATCGTCATCTCCAGCCATGTCGTTCGCGGTTCAGTCGGCAATCGTGCGGCCGTCTTTGCCCTCGAAACGCTCGGCCATCAGGTTTGGGCCCTGCCGACGATCGTTCTGCCCTGGCATCCCGGCCACGGACGCTCGACACGGCTCACTTTTGCGGAGGCTGATTTCGATGCAGCCATCGACGATCTCATTCGTGCGCCATGGATCGGAGAGGTAAAAGCAGTGCTGTCGGGCTATTTCGGCAATGCTGCGCAGGCTCGTTCCGTTGCCCGTCTCGTCAGCGCCTTGCGCGCAACAAATCCGGACCTGTTCTATGTCTGCGATCCGGTCATGGGCGATCTCGGCGGTCTCTATGTGCCGGAAGCGACGGCGGCAGCGATCCGCGACCACCTCATTCCGCTTGCTTCGCTGGCGACACCCAACCGTTATGAACTTGCCTGGATGGCAGGTGCGCCACTGGAGGACAACACGGCGGTCATGGAGGCGGCCCTCTCGCTCGGTCCCTCACGCATGCTTGTCACCTCCGCTGTCCCGATGATGGCGGGAGGGACGGGAAATCTCTATCTCTCCGGCCGCCACGCGCTGCTTGCCGAACATCGCGTCATCGACAATCCGCCGAATGGGTTGGGCGATCTTCTGGCGGCGGTCTTTCTCTCGCGGCTTCTTTCCGGAATGGATGACGAAAAAGCGCTGCAGCTTGCGACGGCCAGTGTTTACGAAGTGCTGGCGCGCGCGGTCAAACGCGGCAGCGACGAGCTCACGCTGGCAAGCGATTCTTCAAGCCTTTCGACGCCGATGGCCATGGTGCAGATGCGCCACCTCATGCATCCCGCGCAGCGGCGGAGGAATTAGCCGCAGGCGGTAGCTGCGCATTTCGCGCCTGCGGTAGTTGATCTTCCGGCGTTCGCGCGCTAATCGGAAGTCATGCAGCGTTTTCCAACCCCTCTTCTGGACGGTTACCGCAACTTCATGAACGGGCGGTATGCCGACGCTCGCGACCGCTACAGGACGCTGGCTGAAAACGGCCAGAACCCGACCACCCTGGTCATTGCCTGTTGCGATTCCCGCGCCGCGCCGGAGCTCATCTTCGATGCCGGCCCAGGCGAGCTTTTCGTCATCCGCAACGTTGCCAATCTCGTTCCGCCCTATGAGCCGGACGGTCATTTCCATGCTACCTCGGCGGCGCTGGAATTTGCCGTCCAGGCGCTGAAGGTGACGGATATCGTGGTGATGGGTCATGGCCGTTGCGGCGGCATTCGCGCAGCGCTCGACCCGAACGCCGAACCTCTTTCTCCCGGCGATTTCATCGGCCGCTGGATGTCCCTGGTGAAGGACGCCGCCGAGCAGATCGGCAGCAACGACATCATGACCCAGACCGAGCGCCAGACGGCTCTCGAACGCGTTTCGATCCGCAACTCCATCACTAATCTGCGTACCTTCCCGGAGGTCAAGGCGCTCGAGAAAGAAGGCAAGATCGCCCTTCACGGCGCCTGGTTCGACATCTCAACCGGGGAATTGTGGGTCATGGACGCGGAGACACGCGACTTCATTCGCCCGGAAGTATAGCGCCTCCGGGCAGAAGCTTACTGGCCGTCGATCTGCTGGCCGATATAGGCGATTGCCTGCTGATACACCGTCGCGGCGTTCCAGCCCGCGATCGCCCCAAAATTCGGCTGACCGGGCTGATAACCGGCGCCGGCCTGCCAGCCGTGGCCTCTGAGAAAGTTCGCGGTCGAAGCCAAGGCGTCAGCGCGTGAGCCGACCATGTCGACACGGCCGTCGCCATCGCCATCAGCGCCGAAACGGACGACATTGCGTGGCAGGAACTGTGTCTGGCCGATTTCGCCATGGGCCGCACCGCGGGCCTGTGGGTTCAGGTAGCCTTCGGAGACGAGCTGCAGCGCTGCATAAAGCTGATCGGTGAAATAATCGGAGCGACGGCAGTCGTAAGCGAGCGTCGAAACGGCGGACAGCGTATGCTGGTTGCCCATATAGCTGCCAAACCCGGTTTCCATACCCCAAATCGCAATCAGCGGGCCGGCCGGGACGCCGAAGCGGCGCTCGATGGAGGCAAACAGTGCCTGATTGGAGCGCTTCACGCCCCTGCCCCGGGAAATGATCGCCGCCCCGCCCCGCTTCTTCATGAAGGCGTCGAAGGACAGCTTGAAGCTCTTCTGGCCGCGGTCGGCGGCGATGGTTTGCCTGTTATAGTTTACGTTGGCGAAGGCCCGGTTCAGGACCGATGGGCTGACGCCATTGGCCGCTGCTTCCTGCTTGAAATCGGCTACCCAGGCTTCGAAGCCTGCGCCGTTGGTGCCGCACTGGGCAGCTTTTGCCGCTGCCGGAACAGTGTGGAGCGCGCCCGCCGCCGCGATGGCCGCCACGAGGAATTTTGTCATGCGCATGAGAAACCCCGATCTCGATCTGCATAAGCCTAGCGCCGGGCAAGGATGCCATCGTGAGGTGATTTTGTCACGATCACCATTGGCGAGCCTTGCTTCAGCGTGATTTTCCGGTCTTCGCAGGTAACCCCGCATATCCGGCGATATACGGGGCTGATAGCAAATTATGGTTAATGTTTGGTATCAGGCAGCCTTTTTGCGTGGCTTGACGAGACCGCGGTTGACGAGCAGCTCTGCAATCTGGATCGCATTGAGGGCCGCGCCCTTGCGCAAATTGTCTGAAACCACCCAAATGTTGAGGCCGTTCTCGACGGTCGCATCCTCGCGGATACGCGAGATGTAGGTCGCGTCTTCGCCGGCGGATTCGTATGGGGTGATGTAGCCGCCGTTTTCGTGCTTGTCGATTACGAGGCAGCCTGGGGCATCGCGCAGGATGTCGCGCGCCTGATCGGCGGTGATTTCGTTTTCGAACTCGATGTTGACCGATTCCGAATGGCCGATGAAAACAGGAACACGCACCGCGGTGCACGTTACCTTGATCTTCGGGTCGAGCATCTTCTTCGTCTCAGCCAGCACCTTCCACTCTTCCTTGGTATAGCCATCTTCCATGAAGACGTCGATGTGCGGGATGACGTTGAAGGCAATGCGCTTCGTGAACTTCTTGTTCTCGATCGGATCGGCGACGAAGACGGCGCGAGTCTGGTTGAAGAGCTCGTCCATGCCTTCCTTGCCCGCGCCGGACACGGACTGGTATGTCGAGACGACGACGCGCTTGATCTTCGCGACGTCATGCAGCGGCTTCAAAGCCACGACGAGCTGAGCAGTCGAGCAATTCGGGTTGGCGATGATGTTGCGCTTCGTGAACTGTGTGACAGCGTCCGGGTTTACCTCCGGAACAATAAGCGGAACGTCGGCGTCATAGCGCCAGGCCGAAGAGTTGTCGATGACGACGCAGCCCTGCTGGCCGATCTTCGGCGAGAACCTCTTGGACACCTCGCCGCCCGCTGACATGAGGCAGATATCGGTATCGGAAAAATCGTAATTTTCGAGATTGGAAACCTTCAGCGTCTTGTCGCCGTAGGAAACTTCCGTGCCTTGCGAACGTGCGGAGGCAAGGGCCACGACTTCATCGGCGGGAAAGCCCCGCTCGGAGAGGATGTTGAGCATCTCCCGGCCGACATTTCCGGTTGCTCCCGCAACTGCAACTTTGAAACCCATTTTCAAGCTCTCTTTCTCTTCTCTCCTCTTGTCCGGTGAGGGGAAGGCTGCGAAACGATCGCAGCTTCCTGTCCCCAGCCGGGCCGGGGAGAGAGCGGCAGGCCAGAGACGTCAGACGGTTTTCGTCGTCGTTTTGGCCTTGGTTTTGGAAGAAACCGGAACGGTAATACCCATCCCGGCACTCAGTGCCTGGTCATTGCGTTCAGCAATGGCGTGCTCGTCGCGAACCATGGATATTCCTTTTCCGTCGCTGCTCTTAAAAGGTTTTCCACAGGAGTCAAGGTTCTTGCGGCGTCCTTGCCCATTGAGGGCTTAGCAAAGGCGGTGTCTTGTTGCTTCTTCGCTGCAGTGAGGCCGCGCCATCGGATCACCCGCGTCAATCTGTCACTGCGCGTTAGACTAAAGTCATAATCCCAAAGCCTCTCTCTTTATCCGAATCCTTTTCTGTCACACTCGCGCTAGGCGAGTCGCATCCCAGGGACATGCTTTGAGGAGAGCATGGGGTGGGCTCGTTGCTCATCACTCTGTGGAGGACAGACAATGGCAAATGTCGCAAGCGTCGGCGGCGCAAAGGCCGCTCCGATGACGGGCGAGGAAAAGAAGGTCATCTTCGCTTCCTCGCTCGGCACGGTTTTCGAATGGTACGATTTCTATCTTTACGGTTCCCTCGCGACCTATATCGGCGCGACCTATTTTACCCAGTATCCGGAAGCGACGCGCAATATCTTCACGTTGCTGGCTTTCGCAGCAGGCTTCCTGGTTCGCCCCTTCGGCGCGCTGGTGTTCGGGCGCCTCGGCGACCTCGTCGGCCGTAAATACACCTTCCTGGTCACGATCCTGATCATGGGTCTCTCGACCTTTCTCGTCGGTATCCTTCCGGGTGCTGCGACCATCGGCATTGCAGCTCCGATCATCCTGATCGCGCTCCGCTTGCTGCAGGGTTTGGCGCTCGGCGGTGAATACGGCGGTGCCGCCACCTACGTTGCAGAACACGCACCGAACGGCCGCCGCGGTTATTTCACGTCGTGGATCCAGACGACGGCAACGCTCGGGCTTTTCCTCTCGCTGATCGTCATCGTCGCGGTTCAGTCTCTCATGGGATCTACAGCCTTTGCCGCTTGGGGCTGGCGCATTCCGTTCCTCGTTTCAGTCGTCCTGCTCGGCATCTCTGTCTGGATCCGTTTGAGGATGAACGAGTCGCCCGTCTTCCAGCGTATGAAAGAGGAAGGCAAAGGCTCGAAGGCGCCGCTGACGGAAGCGTTCGGAACATGGAAGAATGCAAAGATCGCGATCATCGCGCTTCTGGGCGCGACCATGGGCCAAGCCGTCGTCTGGTATGGCGGCCAGTTCTATGCGCTGTTCTTCCTGCAGAACGTGCTCAAGGTCGATTTGCAGGCTGCCAACATCATGGTTGCCATCGCGCTTGCGCTCGCAACGCCGTTCTTCGTCGTCTTCGGTGGGCTTTCCGACAAGATCGGCCGCAAGCCGATTATTATGGCGGGCCTGTTGATCGCGGCGGTCACCTACAACCCGCTGTTCAAGGCGATGACGTGGACTGCGAACCCCGCGCTCGCCGAAGCCCAGGCTTCGATCCGTGCAACGGTTACGGCCGATCCGGCGGATTGCAAGTTCCAGTTCAACCCGACAGGCACGGCAAAGTTCACCAGCTCGTGTGACGTGGCAACGGCGTTCCTGACCAAGAACTCGGTCCCGTACGACGTTGTACCAGGCCCGGCCGGCCAGCCGGCAATGGTCAAGATCGGCGACGAGACAGTCACCAGTTTCGATGCCGCCGCTGCTGGCGACAAGGCGAAAGCCATGACGGCTACCTTCGAAAAGGGCGTCAACATTGCGCTTCACGATGCCGGTTATCCGCTGAAGCGCGCCGCCGCCAAGGTTCCCGATTCCAAGCTCGATGCCTTCATCGCAGCGAATCCGGAACTTGCTCTCAATGCCGACGCCGTGCGCGCCGGCGAGAAGGAAACGATGCCTGCCGACAAGCTCGTGGCCGGCAAGTTGCTGACGGCCGAAGAGGCTAACGGCGTCACCGACATGGCAGTGTATACGATTGCCAATGGCGGTACCTTCGCCATGGTCGCCGATCCGGCGCGCGTCAATTGGATTGGCACAATCGCCGTTCTCTTTGTCCTCGTTCTCTATGTGACGATGGTCTACGGGCCGATCGCGGCCCTGTTGGTCGAGCTTTTCCCGACCCGCATCCGCTATACCGGCATGTCGCTGCCCTACCACATCGGCAATGGCTGGTTCGGCGGTCTGCTGCCGGCAACCGCCTTCGCTATGAGCGCGGCGGCTGGCGATATCTACTACGGTCTGTGGTATCCGATCGTCTTTGCGGCAATCACGTTCGTCATCGGCCTGATCTTCCTGCCGGAAACGAAGAACCGCGACATCCACACGATGGATTGAGGTTCATCGAGGCAAGGCTGAAAGACCCGGCGTTCGCAAGACGCCGGGTTTTTCTATGCGCGCAGGATGCGCTTGGGTACCGGCCAGCCTTCGGCGAGCTTGAAAAGGATGCCGTAGCGCGAAAACAGGATAGCGATCATCAGAGAAAACCAGCCGCCAAGAGCCAGCCCCGCAATCACGTCGCTCGGATAGTGCGCGCGGACCATGACGCGGGTCATGCCGAGCCAGAGCGCGCAGGCGAGAAAGACGATCCGATAGCGCGGGAAGAGCAGCGAGAGGGCCGCGAAGAACGCTCCGATGGTGGTCGCATGTCCCGAGGGAAAGCTCTCGAAGCCGGAATGGCCCGAAAAGGGAGAGAAGGAAACAATACCGTAGTCGTCGAAATATTGCGGCCGGGCGCGGCCGATGGCGCGCTTCAGCAGATTGGCGAGGACGCCGGAGAGCGTGATCGACGTCAGCAGATAGGCGCCGATCCAGCACATTTGCAACGCCTGGATCCGCGTGCGGAGCGATTTTACGATACGCAGCGCCGCGAGGCCCTCGAAGAAAAGGAAGGCGCTGACGATGATGATCCAGCCGGACGTGCCGAAATCCGTCAGCATGCGCCCAACGCGACGGATGACCGGTGGCACGTGATTGGAGCCGACAGGGCCGTCGAGCAGGAGGATCGAAAGAATGACGGCATTGCAGGTGATGAAAAGACAGGTCTGCCACCGCAATTGAGGCATCCGGCAGGTGCTGCGCCGCCAGCGCCTGTCGAGCGAGGAAAGGATCGCCTGCATCAAATCTTATCCGTTCGAAAGCAATTTTTTAGAACGGATTGACGCTATCAGTTCGCGGCGACAGTTTTTTTACGGGGAGGCTTAAATAAGCCGACTCAGCCGAGGGATGGGCCATCCATCGCGGCCGACGGCAAAGATCAGGCCGAAGCGGGCAAAAAGGATCGACATCGCAAAAGCAAACCAGGCACCGAGCGCCAGCCCAGCGGCGACATCGCTCGGATAGTGGACACCAATGATGACGCGGCTTGCGCCAAGCCAGAGCCCGACGCCAATGAAGACAAGCCTGAACCGCGGAAAGAGCAGCGCGAGCGCCACGAAGAGCGCGCCGATATTGGTCGAGTGGCCCGACGGGAAGCTCTGATGCAAGAAATCCATGCTGAAGGGCGAGAAACTGAAAATGCCTTCCTGCTCATAGAGCAGTGGCCGCGCCCGGCCGATCAGAAATTTCAAGGTGTTGGCGACGGCGCTGGCGCAAATGACCGAAAGCGCGACATAAGCGGCCATCTGGCCGAAATAGACCATGCGGAACCTGCGCCGCACCTTCCAAAGCCGCCGTCGGACCGCGTAACCGGTGGCAAGAACCGTGCAAAGTCCGGCGAGAATCCAGGCAAGTCGGCCGATATCCGTCACGTCGCCGGCTATGGTGACCAAAGGCGGCGAAAGGCTTTTCACCGCCTCCCCGAGCGGCTTGTCGAAGACGAAAAAGGCGATGGCGACGACGTTGATCGCGAAAAGGGTAAATGCCTTCCAAGGAACTCTGCGATGGATCGTGCGCCGGGCCTCGTAACGCTTGCGCAGGTACGACATGAAGCCTGGCTTGTGATTGACGGTGATGCTCATTCCATTCCTTCGAGGTTCGGGAATGGACATAGGAGCCGGAGCCTGGACCTTCAATAAGAAAGCCCTCGCGCCGGCAGGCACGAGGGCAGAAACGTTTCACGTGAAATATCAGGCAGAAAGCGCCTTAAACTCGGAGAGGATCGCCTCGCCCATTTCAACGGTTCCGACTTTTCTCGCACCTTCGGCCATGATGTCGGCGGTGCGGATACCCTTGTCGAGAACGTTGGCGATCGCCTTTTCGAGGTTATCGGCTTCGGTGACCATATTGAAGGAGTAGCGCAGGCACATGGCAAAGGAGGCAATCATGGCGATCGGATTGGCGATGCCCTTGCCGGCGATGTCGGGCGCGGAGCCGTGGACCGGTTCGTAAAGTGCCTTGCGTTTGCCAGTCTTGCCGTCCGGCGCGCCGAGAGAAGCGGACGGCAGCATGCCGAGCGAGCCCGTGAGCATTGCGGCCACGTCGGAGAGCATGTCGCCGAACAGGTTGTCGGTGACGATGACGTCGAACTGCTTCGGCGCGCGTACGAGCTGCATGCCGCCGGCATCAGCCAGCATATGCTCGAGCTTGACGTCGGAATACTTCGCCTTGTGCGTCTCGGTCACCACCTGGTTCCAGAGCACGCCCGACTTCATGACGTTGCGCTTTTCCATGGAGCAGACGCGGTTCTGGCGGGTGCGCGCCATTTCGAAGGCGACGCCGGCGATGCGCTCGATTTCGTAGGTATCATAGACCTGCGTGTCGATGCCGCGCTTCTGGCCGTTGCCGAGATCGATGATCTCCTTCGGCTCACCGAAATAAACGCCGCCCGTCAGCTCGCGGATGATGAGAATATCCAGACCTTCCACCAGCTCCGGCTTCAATGAGGAAGCCGACGCAAGCGCCGGATAGCAGATTGCAGGTCGCAGATTTGCGAAGAGCTCCAGATCCTTGCGAAGGCGCAAGAGACCGGCCTCCGGACGCACTTCGTAAGGAACGCTATCCCACTTGGGACCGCCGACCGCACCGAAGAGAACGGCATCTGCCGCAAGCGCCTTCTTCATGTCGTCTTCGGAGATGGCTGCGCCATGCGCATCATAGGCGCTGCCGCCGACCAGGCCTTCATCGGTGACGAAACCGGCCTTCATCTCCTCATTCATGTAAGCAATGATCTTGCGGACCTCACCCATGGCCTCGGGACCGATGCCGTCGCCCGGCAGCAGGAAAAGATTGCGCACTGTCATGAAATCCTCCACGGAAAAAGAAGCTGCGGCTTCTTAGACCCCGGAAAACGGCATTTCAAGCAAGGGAGAGGCCGAATCGGTACGGTTTGCCGCGGTACCGGCCTTCCCTGATGTGTTGACCCCTGCCCGTCTCCGCGCCAAAAGATGGTCACGTTTCAAGAATGGAATTCAGAATGACCTCTTCTCCACTGCATCTCAATACGCCGCTCCTTCGCACCGCCACCGATTACAGCGCCAATGGCAAGCCTTTGTGGCTCAAGCTCGATGCGCTGCAGCCTTCAGGTAGCTTCAAGATGCGCGGCGTCAGCAGGCTTTGTCAGCATGAGGTGGAAAAGGGTGCGAAGGAAATCTTCTGTGCTTCAGGTGGAAATGCCGGGATCGCTGCGGCCTTCGCAGGCCGCGCGCTCGGTGTTCCGGTAACGATCGTCGTTCCCGAGACGACGTCGGCCGAGGTTCGCCAGTCGATCGAGGCGACCGGGGCTTCGGTGCTGGTTCATGGTTCCGTCTTCGACGAGGCCAACGCCTATGCGATCAAGCTCTCGGAAGCCCGACAGGCCGCCTATGTGCATCCGTTCGACCATCCTCTGCTTTGGGAGGGGCATGGCACGTTGATCGATGAGGTCGTGGCGAGCGGCACGCGTTTCGATTGTGTGATCGCCAGCGTCGGCGGTGGCGGCCTGCTTGCCGGTATCGTTGCGGGGCTGAAGCGCAACGGGCTATCGCATGTGCCGGTCATCGCGGTGGAGACGGAAGGCGCTGCTTCGTTTCATGAGAGCCTCAAGGCGGGTGAGCGCATCACGCTGCCGGGGATCACATCGATCGCCAATTCGCTCGGCGCCCGCCAGGTGGCACAGCATGTCTTCGATCTGCCGAAGCACCACCCGATCGAGAGCGTATCGGTGAGCGACGCCGAAGCCGTTGCCGCCTGCCTGAAATTCGCCGATGCTCACCGCATCCTGGTCGAGCCCGCTTGCGGGGCAGCGCTTGCCGTAGCCGACGTCCATCCGGGCCTGCTTTCGCGTTTCGAAAACCCGCTCGTCGAAGTCTGCGGCGGCATCGGCGTCTCGCTCGACAAGCTGAAGGCTTGGAAAGAGCGCTTTCCCTAGGCTGAAAAGAAAAAGCCGGGCGAAAGCCCGGCTTGATCGGTAAGGTGTCCCTGCTCGCTCAGGCAGCCCAGGGGTGCGAAGCGGCATTCTTCTTTTCGAAACTGTCGATCGCCTTGCCCTTTTCCATCGTCAGGCCGATGTCATCGAGACCGTTCAGCAGGCAGTGGCGCTTGAATTCGTCGAGATCGAACTTGATCGAGCCGCCGTCGGGGCCGGTGATTTCCAAATTTTCGAGATCGACCGTGAGTATGGCATTGGAGCCACGCGAAGCGTCGTCCATCAGCTTGTCGAGGTCTTCCTGGCTGACCTTGATCGGCAGGATGCCGTTCTTGAAACAGTTGTTGTAGAAGATGTCCGCAAAGCTGGTGGAGATGACGCAGCGGATGCCGAAATCCAGAAGCGCCCATGGCGCATGCTCGCGCGAGGAGCCGCAGCCGAAGTTGTCGCCGGCGACAAGGATCTTGGCGTCGCGGTAAGCTGGTTTGTTCAGCACGAAATCGGCGTTTTCGGAACCGTCCTCGTTGTAGCGGGCTTCGGCGAAGAGACCCTTGCCGAGGCCCGTGCGCTTGATGGTCTTCAGATAATCCTTCGGAATGATCATGTCCGTGTCGATGTTGACGACAGGCAGGGGCGCGGCGACGCCGGTGAGCTTCACGAATTTATCCATGACCTAGGCTCCAAATTCAGCGGATTTACTTTCGTTGATCAGCATCTAGTCCAGTTTCCCGCCGAAATGAAGGAGAATCTTTCTAAAATGGCGGCCACGCGGCGTTTCGCGCGGCCTGCCCATCGTGCATGCTCCATTACTTGGACGTTTCGTTCAGCCCCCAGAGCACACCGAATGGATCGCGAAGCTGGCCGTAGCGGTCGCCCCAGAACATCAGTTCGACCGGCATGACGACTTCGGCACCGGCAGCGACGGCGCGCTCCCACCAGGAGTCGATATCGTCGACGACCAGCTGGATGGCGAAGCCTTCATGGCCTTTGAAGGGATGGCCGTATTCGGGATAGGCATCAGACAGCATGAGAGAGCTGCCGTTGATATAGAGATGCACATGCATCGTCCGGCCCTTCTCGTCGGCCGGCACGACATAGGCTTCTTCGGCGTTGAATGCCTTCTTATAGAATTCCGCGGCCTTGAGCGCGCCGTCGACCGTCAGATAGGGCAGCAGGCCGTTCTTGACCGGCGGCATCTTGGCGGGGGCAGTTTCATTGCTATCCATGTTCTTCCTCCGTCTCCTGATTTTTAAAGGTCCGGCATCATGGCCGACCGCTTCAAGGACGTAGGATTAGAACGGGAGCCGACAGCTCCATAAAGAATTTTTTGTGAAGGGCTGAATGGCCGGTTGCGATCAGAGGTCGATGATCGTGCCGCGGCCGTCGTTCCAGACGCGCATTTCGCGCTTTGCTTCGGCCTTGGCGCGGACCGGGGCCGGCTTCATCTTCATCGAAAGCGCGCGGGCGGCCATGAGCACCGTCAGGATGCCACCGACGGCGAGCGTCACCGAAAAGGTGAGAGCGGCAAGCGCCACGAATACAGTGAACCCTGCCAGCATGACGAAGATGAAGCGTATATTCTGCATTGAGCTTAGAACCTTTCTTCGAAAGGGATGTGGTCCTTCTTCTGCCTCTCTGCAAGTCAAGCATGGCATTTTGTTGTCTTGCCAGGCTTCACAAAGCTTGGCACACATTTGTGATGAGCCGAAATCTTCCCACACGTTCGTTCAGCCTGCACCGTTCTGTGCTCAGCGTCCCCGCGATCAATATCCGCGCACTTGAAAAGACCCATAGCCTCGATTGCGATGCTGTTATTTTCGATCTGGAAGATTCGGTGGCGCCGGAGAAGAAGGAAGAGGCGCGCGAAGGGCTGAAAGCCTTCTTCGCGGCGCGCCCCCTTGAAAACAAAGAAAAAATCATCCGCATCAATCCGCTATCATCGAATTTCGGCCATGCCGATATGGAGCTGGTTCTGGCGCTCGAGCCGGATGCGGTGCTTTTGCCGAAGGTCGACGAGCCGCAGGATGTCATGACGGTCAGCGACCTGCTGAGCGATGCCGATGCGCCGGAAACGCTCAGAATATGGGCGATGATCGAAACGCCGCGCGGGATTCTGAACGCTGCGGCCACCGCCGAGTTCGGACGCACGCCGGGCTCACGGCTCGACTGCTTCGTCGTCGGACTGAACGACTTGCGGAAGGAGACGGGCGTTATGCCGCAGCCGGGCCGCACCTATCTTGTGCCTTGGTTGATGCAGGTGATCCTTGCCGCGCGTGCCTATGGTCTCGACGCCATCGACAGCGTCTTCAATGATTTCAGGGAAATGGATGCCTTCGACGCCGAGTGCGCGCATGCGCGTGCTATGGGCTTTGACGGCAAGATGCTGATCCATCCGGCACAGATCGAGGCAGCCAACCGGCATTTCGCTCCCGACGAGGCAGCGATCCGTGAGGCGGAAGAGATTATCGCCGCTTTCGCCGATCCTTCAGCCGATGGCCTCAACGTCATCAATTTGAACGGCCGGATGATCGAGCGGTTGCATCTTGTCCAGGCGGAAAGTCTGGTTCATAAAGCCCGCCTCATTGCTGAACGGAAATGATAACATGAAGCTCTACCGTGTTCTGACTGGCCAGGACGACGCCGCATTCTGCCATCGCGTAACCGATGCCCTCAACAAGGGCTGGTCTCTCCACGGCTCTCCCTCACTGACCTTCAATGCCCAGACGGGCCAGGTGATTGCCGGTCAGGCGATAGTGAAAGAGGTCGAAGGCAAGGATTATCATCCGGACATGAAGCTTTCCGAGCAATAAGCTCAGCGGTCGACGGCTTCCTCGGCGCTGGCTTCGACCCGCTCCATGTCTTCGTCGCTGAGCCCGAAATGATGGCCGATCTCATGGATGAGGACGTGGGTGATGATGTCACCGAGCGTTTCATCGTTTTCCGCCCAATAATCCAGAATGGGACGCCGGTAGAGGCGGATGCGATTGGGCATCTCGCCGGTTTCGACGGTGAAGCGTTCGGAAATGCCCCTGCCCTCGAAAAGGCCTAACAGATCGAACGGCGTTTCCAGCGCCATGTCTTCGAACACGTCGTCGTCGGGAAAATCCTCGATTTCAATCGTCAGATTGCCGGTCAGCGACCGGAACTCATCCGGCAGATGGCTGTAGGCCTCCATCGCCAGGGACTCGAAGGTACTGAGCGTTGGGGCGTGGCGGTCCCGCCAATCCTCGCTCTGGTCTATGCGGGCCATGAAAATTCCCTTCCTTTGGCGCCCATATAGAGCCTTTGCGAAGGATTTTCGAGTGTGAAATCAAGACAGGAATAAATTCACATGAAATTGCCTGTTGACTCTTCACGGAAGCTCTGGAATCCATAAGAACATAACATGAACAAGACAATTGGAGTGAACGTCATGGCGAAGACAGCCGTGGCGCGCGAGCGGCTTTTTGCGCTCCGCGAAACCATTGCAAAGCTCGAGGGAAAGCCGGTACCGGGGTTGGCCGCTGCCGAGCAGGAAGCGCTGGGCGAAGGCGGTTTTAGGAAGAAAACAAAAAGATCTCCACGCTTCTCCTTCCGCATACCGGTGCTGGACGAGGCATTGGATGGAGGCTTGCCGCTTGATGGACTAACGGAAGTGCGAACGCCGATGCTGCGCGATACGGCGACCAGCAGCGGCTTTGCATTTGCTCTTGCAGCAGTATTGCAGCGGCAGGACGAAGAGGAAGAGCGCGGTCCCGGGCCCATCCTCTGGATTGCTGATAAAATAGCCGCAATGGAGGCGGGCGTTCCTTATGCTGTCGGCCTGAAGGATTTCGGCCTGCGGCCGGAGCGCTTTTTCTATGCGAGCCCGCGCAAGCTCGAAGACGCTCTGTGGCTTGCGGAAACGGCCATCGAAAGCGGGGTTTTTGCTGCAACCATTCTGGAGGTTCGCGGCAATCCAAAATCCTTCGGCCTGACCGAGAGCCGGCGCCTGCATCTCAGGACAAAGGCTTCGGGACGCCCGCTTTTCCTATTGCGGCAAGCTGGCGAGGAGGAAGCGAGCAGCGCCTGTTTCCGTTTACTTTCCGAAACCGTGCCAGCTCAGGCGCGGCCACTGCCGGATGGCTCGATGCTGGGCGGTAGCATCGGCAATCCGGTCTTTCGTCTCACCCTGGAGAAGAGCCGTAATCCGGCTCCCCTCTCTTTTCTTTTGGAGTGGAACCCTCATGACCGCCGGTTTTTCCCTATCCACCAATCAGCCGACTCTCGCTTTCCAGGCGAGCTCGCAGCGCATTCTGGCGCTCAACTTCCCGCATCTTCCGACCGACCGGATAGCCCGCAAGAGATGGGGTCTGTCCTGGCGTTCGGCCGGGCGTCCTGACGCGCCGTCGATCGTTTGCTCCGGACGGCTCAACAATGCCATGCGCCTGACGGCGCTGGATGAAGTGGCGGAAAAGATCGGACTGAAGAAGGGTTTGGGCGTTGCCGAGGCACGGGCGATCCATCCGATCCTCGATGTCGTGGAGGAGGATCCCGCAGCCGACCAGCGTCTGCTCGAAGGCATTGCCGACTGGTGCGACCGTTATACCCCGCTGGTGGCACTTGACGGCAAGGATGGCCTGTTCCTCGATATCACGGGTTGCGCCCATCTTTTCGGGGGTGAACGGGCGATGCTCAAGGAAATATTGTCGCGCCTTCATCAAATGGGACTTGATGTCTACGGCGCCATATCGTCGTCGCCGGGACTTTCCTGGGCCGTCAGCCGCTACGGCCAGGGCGGAGTTATTGCGTCGGAGGAGGCCGAAAATGTTCTGGCCCCTCTCCCCGTCGCATCGCTTCGCCTCGACGAGAATGTCGTCGAGGCCCTGCAGAAACTGGGCTTGCGATATGTCGGCGATCTTCTGCAAGCGCCGCGGGCGCCGCTGACCCGACGTTTTGGCGCCAGCGTTCTGTTGCGGCTCGATCAGGCCTTGGGGCTGGATGAGGAGCCGGTTTCCCCTCGCCTGCCTGTGGCAAGCCTTTCTGCCGAACGCAGGCTCGCGGAGCCGATCGGCACCGAAGACGATATTCTTGCCTTGGCCGGACAGGTCGCCATGTCCTTGAAACCCTCCCTTGAAGCGCGGGGCGCAGGCGGCCGGCTTTTCGAGCTCGTTCTTTTCAGGGTCGATGGCCGCGTCTTTCGGATTTCCGCTGGCGCATCACAGCCGCTTCGTGATCCTCACCGTATCGCAGCGCTTTTTTCCGAAAGGCTGACGGCGATCCATGATGATCTCGATGTGGGGTATGGTTTTGAAATCCTGCGGATAAATGTGCAGCGCCACGAGGATTTCGCGATGCTGCAGGGCGATTTCGATGGTGACCGGCAAAAGGATGTTTCACTGGCGAATTTCGTCGATCGGGTTTCGGCCCGGCTTGGTGCGGATTGCCTGACGAGCTTCGATCTGCGCGAAAGCCATGTGCCGGAGCGGGCTACCTTCGCCGTTCCAGCAATCGACACTCTCTCGTCGCCAGCAAAAAAAATGCAGAACAGTTTTCCTGCAGCAAGAAGTGAACGGCCCTTGCGGCTACTCGGCCGGCCGGAGCTCATGGAGGCCTTCGCGATTGAAGTTCCGGACGGTGCGCCGGCCAATTTTCACTGGCGCCGTATCCGGCATCGTATTGTCCGGAGCGAAGGACCCGAGAGAATCGGCATGGAATGGTGGATCGATGGCGCGGATGCCCCAGACCGCGATTATTTTCGCGTCGAGGATGACAGAGGCTATCGCTTCTGGATCTACCGCGAAGGTCATTATGGGCCGGCCATGCCGCAATGGTTCATGCATGGAGTTTTCGCATGAGCATGGGCTTCTTCGAAATCGGTGCAAAAACGAACTTTTCCTTTCTGGAAGGTGCTTCCAAGCCTGAGGAGATCGTGACCCAAGCCGCCATCCTTGGCCTTTCCGGGATCGGGATCGCCGACAGGAATTCCGTGGCGGGTGTCGTGCGTGCCCATGCCCAGATGAAGGCTCTTCGCAACAAGCATGAAAGGAAGCTGGCGGGGCGCCTGGAAGAGAAAGAGAAGGCGGAAGACATACTTACCCCCGTGCCTTTCCAGCCGGGTGCCCGTCTCGTCTTCTGTGATCAGACGCCTGATATCCTGGCCTATCCGAAAGACCGGAAAGGCTGGGGGCACCTCTGCCGCCTGCTGAGTGCCGGTAACCTGAAGGACGGTGCCGTAAAGGGAACCTGCTTGCTGGAAGAAGCGGACCTGATGGAATGGGGTGATTGCATGATGCTTGCTGTCGTGCCCGATCCTAACCTCATCAAGGATATTGGTCGCCGAAGCCTGTTTTCGGATTGCCTCCGGCTTCTGAAAGACCGGTTCGGCGCCAATCTTTTTCTGGCACTGACCCCCTCCTATAACGGCCATGATGCGCTGACATTTGCCGCTTTCTCCAACATGGCGGGACAAAACGGTGTGGCGCTGATCGCAACCAATCAGCCACTTTATCACGATAGGGCGCGCAGGCCGTTATCCGACGTCGTAACTGCCATTCGGGAGCATGTGGCAATCCCGAAGGCCGGTTTTCTGTTGGCGCCGAATGCCGAGCGCTATCTCAAGGAAAGCCGGGAGATGTCACGGCTCTTCAGGAACTATCCGGAAGCGATCGGAAATACCGGCAAGTTTTTTGCCGGGCTGAAATTCTCATTGGACGAGATCAGTCACAACTATCCGGCTGAGAATGCGCCGGGAGAAACGGCGTATGAGACGCTTGATCGCCTGACACGAGCCGGTGCGGTGAAGCGGTATCATCCCGAGCCAGTTCCCGAAAAAATCCAGGAGCAAATCGATTACGAACTCGATTTGGTCAGGCAGAAAAACTACGCGTCTTACTTCCTGACGGTTCATAGTATCGTCCAGCATGCGCGTTATGAGCTGAAGGTCCTCTGCCAAGGACGCGGATCGGCTGCGAATTCGGTCATCTGCTACTGCCTGGAGATAACGGAAGTCGATCCGGCCAAGAGCACGCTTCTTTTCGATCGCTTCATTTCGATGGATCGGGACGAGCCGCCGGATATTGACGTCGATTTTGAACACGACAGGCGTGAGGAGGTCATCCAGTTCATTTACAAAAGATATGGTATCGCGCATGCCGGTCTGACGGCCGGGGTGACCACCTACCGCACCCGCTCGGCCGGCCGCGAAGTCGCCAAGGCCTTCGGAATGTCGGAGGATGTTCAGACCGCGATCAGCAGCCTGGTCTGGGGCTGGTCTGCGGATAATTTGTCGGAACGCGATGCGAAGGCGGCCGGGCTCGACATCAAGGATCCGCTGACGCAGAACGTGCTGAAATATGCCTCCGAGCTCCTCAGCTTCCCGCGCCACCTCACCCAGCATGTCGGCGGCTTCGTCATCACGCGGGATCGGCTCGACGAAGTGGTGCCGATCATGAAGACGGCGATGCCGGATCGCTATATGATCGAATGGGACAAGGATGATCTCGATAACGTCAAGATCCTCAAGGTGGATGTGCTGGCGCTCGGCATGCTGACCTGCCTGCGCAAGGCTTTCACGCTTCTTGAAGATCATTATGGGGTCCGGAAAACCCTCGCCGATCTCGGCAATAAGGAACATGGAGACGAGGGTAAGCCAGTCTATGCGATGATGTGCCGGGCCGATACGCTTGGCGTCTTCCAGATCGAAAGCCGGGCACAGATGAGCATGCTGCCGCGGCTGAGGCCGAAGACATTCTACGATCTCGTCATCGAAGTTGCGATCGTGCGGCCGGGACCGATCCAGGGCGATATGGTGCACCCCTATCTGAAGCGCCGGGAACAGCAAGACAAGAAAATTCCGGTCGAATATCCGAGCGAGGAACTGAAGGCGGTGCTGGAAAGGACCCTCGGCGTTCCCCTGTTCCAAGAACAGGCGATGCAGATTGCGATCACCGCAGCCGGCTTCGCGCCGGCGGAAGCGGACAAGCTTCGGCGCGCCATGGCGACATTCAAGCGAACCGGCACGATCGGAAATTTCGAGAACAGGTTCATAGACGGCATGGTCGCCAAGGATTATCCTCGAGACTTCGCCCAGCAATGCTTCAATCAGATCAAGGGCTTCGGCGAATACGGCTTTCCTGAAAGCCATGCGGCTTCCTTCGCGCTGCTCGTCTATGCCTCGTCCTGGGTCAAAGCCTATTATCCCGATGTCTTCTGCGCGGCGATGCTGAATTCGCAGCCGATGGGCTTCTATGCGCCGGCGCAGCTGGTGCGTGATGCGCGGGAGCATGGCGTGGAAATTCGCGAGGTCGATGTCAATCGTTCGGATTGGGACTGTCTTTTGGAGGAAGCGCGTTTCGACAGGCCGAAAGTCGATTTCCGGCACAAGGACATGCGCGAGATTATCCGAACGAAAAGAGCGGTTCGCCTTGGTTTCCGGCAGGTGAAGGGCCTTTCTGAAAAAGCCATCAGCGAAAAATTGATTGCAAATCGAGGTGCCGGGTACGGATCGATCCGTGAACTCTGGCTGCGCTCAGGCCTCGAAAGATCGGAGATCGAACGGCTGGCGGATGCGGATGCCTTCCGTTCGATCGGTCTGTCGCGGCGTGAGGCGCTCTGGGCGGTGCGGGCGCTTGATGTGAAAAGTGCCGCAGAGAAGCTGCCCTTGTTCGATCAGGTGTCCCATGCCGAACTCCAGATCGAGCCAAGCGTGACGCTGCCCGAGATGTTGCCGGGGGCGCAGGTCGTCGAGGATTATCGCTACCTTTCGCTATCGCTGAAGGCCCATCCGGTTTCGTTCCTGCGAGAGGATTTCCGGAGAGCGGGCATTACGCGTAACGTCGATCTTCTCAGCGTCCCGAACGGAAAGAGGGTGACGATTGCCGGGCTGGTGCTGGTGCGTCAGCGTCCGGGCACGGCCAAGGGAGTAATCTTCATGACGCTGGAAGATGAGACGGGTGTTGCCAATGCCATCGTCTGGCAAAAGGTTTTCGAGAAATATCGCCCGATCGTCATGGGAGCGCGGCTCGTAAAAATCCAAGGTAGACTGCAAAGTCATGGTGGTGTGATTCACACTGTCGTCGAGCATATCGAAGATATGACGCCCGCCCTCGGCCTTCTGAAGAAGGAAGCTCGGAGCTTCGGGGTCAGCGAGCGCGCCGACGAGACAATGCGGGCGACAGCCGATGCACGCGAAAAGAAGATGGCACGCATGCTCGAAAAGGCCGCGATTGAAAGGCGAATGAGGTCAACAAGCGGGCAGACGGATGGCGCAGAGACCGCTCAGGTCATGCCGAAGGGGCGCAATTTTCATTGATGCTGCCGTGCGACGAGAACCGTTGCCGAGAGGCCCCTCAGCGATTTGCATCATTGAAGCGAGCTGACCCGGCCCAACCGATATCGTTTCAATCTGCTGAACCGTCACCTGTTTCGAAGAAAAACGGCAAGGACCATGACCTGTCTGTTCACCCACCGCGGTAGTGCCACCTCCGAGATCTCTAGGGGATGCGTGTCCACAATTCTTACGAGGTGCTTGCAGGATCGGAAGCGAAATGCGTGATTTCACCCCCGAACCTCACACGGCCATGTGAATGGGGGACAACCAGTCGCATGCTTTCGATCTCGATTTTTTCTTGACAGCCACCATCTTCTTTTGCAGAAAAGACGATAGTGAATGTCATGTTTGGAATGAAGACGTGCTTGTCTGCAGCTGCAATTACATAACTGACCACGAAATCCGCGAAGTCATCAACGAACTTCTCGATCAGGATTGTTGGCAGCTTATTGTTCCTGCGAAGGTCTATCACGCCATGGAAAAGCGTGGTCGCTGCTGCGGCTGCTTCCCCAACGTCGTCGATATCATCATCCAAACAACCGAAGAATATCATGCTCGCCGCGACTCGACGGAGGGTGAGATATCTGATTTCATGTCCCGCCTGAAACAATTCCACGAGGATAACAGGAGGGCGGACATTGAAAGGCGACAAAAAAGTCATCGAGCGGCTTAACGAGGCGCTATTCCTCGAACTCGGTGCCGTCAATCAATTCTGGGTCCATTACCGTCTTTTGGAAGACTGGGGCTACACCAAGCTCGCAAAGAAGGAACGCGCCGAATCCATCGAGGAAATGCACCATGCCGATCGCCTGGTCGCGCGTATCATCTTCCTTGAGGGGCATCCGAACCTTCAGACACTCGCGCCTTTGCGCATCGGCCAGAACGTCAAGGAGGTTCTCGAAGCCGACTTGGCCGGTGAGTATGACGCCCGCACGGCCTACAAGAAATCACGCGACATCTGTCATGACGCCGGCGATTATGTCTCCATGAAGCTGTTTGAGGATCTCCTCGCAGACGAGGAGGGTCATATCGACTTTCTCGAATCTCAGCTGCAACTGCTCGAGAAGATCGGCGAATCCAAATATGGCCAGCTCAATGCAGACTCGGCCGACGACGCAGACAAGGACTGAGGTCTGCCCACCGGCCGAATTTTTCGGCCGGTTCCTCTTTTCCGTCGCATCAAGGCGATGTTCGCTTATCAGGGCTGCAGACTGCAGTCCTTCTTCGCGGAAGACGCAAGCAACTCTTCTTAATCCGGCGCTCTCAAGCCTGCCAGGTGGCTGAACTCGGATACGACCCGATCATAGACCGCTCGTTTGAAAGGTACGATCAAGCCGGGTAGGTCGTGCATGGGCCTCCACTCCCAGGCATCGAATTCCGGCTCATGACCGCCTGGCGGCGGATTGATGGCGATCTCGCTTTCGTCGCCTTCAAACCGGAAAGCGAACCAACGTTGCGTCTGGCCACGATACTTTCCCTTGAGGCCAATGCCGATTAGCTGCGGCGGCAGATCATAATTGATCCAGTCCTTGGCCTCTGCCAACAATGTCACGGTTTTGATGCCGGTTTCCTCGTGGAGCTCCCGGTAAGCGGCCTCCAGGGGATCCTCGCCCTTGTCGATACCCCCTTGCGGCATCTGCCAGAGGTGCGGTGAACCATCGTACTCGGCATTGCCGTCCGGAATACGCCGGCCAGCCCAGACAAGACCGTCGCGGTTAAGGATCATGACACCGACGCAGGGACGGTAGGGCAGGTCTTCGGCTTTGACTGTCGCCTGGTTCACGGGGCATGCTCCTCAGGGGTTTTTCGGATCGGTGGCGAGGGCCGCGACGCCGACGATCTCGATGCCGCGCATGCCTGCCTCTTCGCTCCATTTGGCGATAGCGTCAATACTCTCGTCGAAGGCCGAGGCGACACCGATAGCTTGACCGTTCCGCTTGGCGATGCGCTCGAGCTCGTCGAGTTTCTGCAGGATCGCGTTGGTATCGACCTGTCCGTCGAGTTGCAGATCCGCGAACGCATAGGGAAGCTCAGTGCCTTTCGCGACAGCCTCCGTCTTTGACTGCGCGGATGACCCGTCGTCGAGAAACAGCAAGCCGCGCTTGGCGATATCGCGCATCACCGGTTCAAGCGCGTCCGGATTGGAGAGAAAGCGTCCCCCCAGGTAATTCATGATGCCCGTGTAATTGGTGATTTCGCCCATCGCGCGGTGCAGGCTCTCGATGTTCTTTCCGGGCGACTTCGAGGTCAGCAGCGTCTCCGCACCAGGGTCATTAGCTGGGTAATCGAATGGCTCCATTGGAATTTGCATCATGATCTCATGGCCGCTGCGACGCCCCTCCTGCATCCAGCGCTGCAGGCTGTTCCCGCTTGCGGCGAATGCGAGGGTGATCTCTTCGGGAAGTTCCTTGATGGCGCGTTGCGTGCCCGTCTGGCTGAGGCCGAGACCGCTGACGACAATTGCAACCCGGGTGCCGCGAGCGCCGGACCACGGCCGCGCATATTGATCCATCGGGCGGCGACCATCCGGTCCCACAATCGGCAGCCGACCGAAGGAGCTGTCTTCCAGCAGGCTTTCGTTCGGCATCGCCGCCATCCGCGGATCCTGGCCGATCTGCGTTGCGTCCACCAGCACCGGACCGCTGCCGTCGCGTGGTCGCGGACTGTACTTTGTCACGACGGAACCATCACCCGTCGTCATCTTTTCGACGTTGGCGCCGGAGCGAGGGTCTGAGCGAGGCATATCGCTTCCCGTCTGGCTTTGCGTGGAGGCTTTTGGGATCGTGTCCGTCGGCGGGGAGGCAGCCACATCCGTCGCAGGTGGCTTCGCCTGTTGAAGGCCGTCGTCGCGGAACGCTGAGTAAAGTGAAAATCCGCCGATCGCGATCAGGCAGAGGCTGGCGACGACGCGGCCGATCCGCAGTACGCCTGGCCGCCTGGGGCCAGCCTTGCGGTTTTGGCCCAATGGTGCATGCAAATCCGTTCCCAATTTCCTCGTCCGCCCCAAAACCGGGAAACAGCAGAAAGCCATCAGGCGGGATCGATACTCCCGCCTGATGGCATAGCAAAACTACTTGGCAGATACGGCCTTAGCCGGATTCGGCGGGAAGGACGGGTCTGTCTTGACGCCGCGAAGCAGGTCGAGCGCATAGTTGAGCTGGATGTCATCCTTCGGATCCGGCGGCACGTAGGCAACGGAGCCCGAGCCTTCATCAGTCTCGCTCTGACCCTTGATGTGGCCGCGGAGGCTGGATTCGCCTTCAGTCACCATCTTGCCCTTCAGATCGTCCGGCAGGGGTTCTTCGACCTTGATGTCCGGCGTAATGCCCGTGCCCTGGATCGAGCGGCCCGACGGGGTGTAGTAGAGCGCCGTCGTCAGGCGGAGCGCACCGTTCTCGCCGAGAGGAATGATCGTCTGGACGGAGCCCTTGCCGAAGGACCGCGTACCGAGAACGGTCGCACGGCGAAGATCCTGCAGAGCGCCGGCGACGATTTCCGAAGCCGAAGCCGAGCCGCCATTGACAAGAACGATCACCGGCTTGCCATCCGTCAGATCGCCGGGGCCGGCATTAAAGCGGCGGGTTTCGTCGGGGTTGCGGCCGCGGGTCGAGACCACTTCTCCCCGCTCAAGGAGAGCATCAGAAACCTTGATTGCCTGGTCGAGCAGACCGCCTGGATTGAGACGCAGGTCAAGAACATAGCCCTTGAGCTTGTCGGCCGGAACGGTCTCCTTGATCTTGGTGATCGCCTTTTCAAGGTCCGGATAGGTCTTTTCAGTGAAGGAGATAACCCGGAGATAACCAACGTCGCCTTCGACACGTGACTTTACGGCCTGGACGGCAACGATGTCGCGAACGATCGTCAGCTCGATCGGCTTGTCTGCACCCTTGCGGATGAGCGTGAGTTTGATCGGCGTGTTGACCGGGCCGCGCATCTTTTCGACGGCGTCTTCGAGCTTCAACCCGCGCACCGACTGGCCGTCGATTTCCGAGATATAGTCTCCGGCAAGAACGCCAGCCTTGGCGGCGGGGGTATCGTCGATCGGGGTGATGACCTTGACGAGTTCGTCTTCCATCGTCACTTCGATGCCGAGACCGCCGAATTCACCCTTCGTCTGGGTGCTCATGTCTTCGGCATCTTTGGCGTTCATGTAGCTTGAATGCGGATCGAGGGATGAGAGCATCCCATTGATGGCATTTTCGATCAGCTTGTCTTCTGCAGGCGGCGTAACGTACTGGGCCCGCACGCGCTCAAAAACGTCACCAAACACCGACAGTTCCTTGTAGGTGGATGCTCCGGCCGCCTCGGCCGGCACTCCCGCGGCATAGATGACACTCATACCGGTCGCGCCCATCAATGCGCCGACCAAAACAAGAGAAGCCCTACGAATCATTGCGTGCCTTTCCAGTATCTCTGGCGGTCCACCAAGGCCGGGAATCGACCGGTTTTCCGTCTTTTCGAAATTCAATGTAAAGCGTCGGCCTGTTGGTTTCCAGCGCCAATGCTGTTGCGCTCGCGACTCTTTTCGCACCCATCACGGCCAATGGCTCACCGGCGAAAACAAATTTCCCCTGGCGGGTGCTGATCATGTCCATTCCGGAAATCACCAAGTGGTATCCATCGCCCGCCTCGAGGATGATCATCTGGCCGTAGCTGCGGAACGAGCCGGCGAAAACCACTAGTCCGTCCGCCGGCGCAGTCACCACCGTGTCCGGGTTGGTGGCCAGTGTCATTCCCATGGCCTCGTGTCCGGTGCCATCGGCATCGCCGAATTGGCGCAGAATCTCGCCCGCCACGGGCAACTCCAACTTCGCCTTCAACTCTCCGAACGGATATGCGGGCGCAATACGGTTTTTATCGGGCACACCATTCTCGGCAAGCGCCTTGGCCTGCGCCCGCTGCTCCTCGGTGAGGAGCCTCCGGTTCTCCTCTTCCCGGCGGGCCGCCTCGGCGGCCTCACGGACGGAGGAAATCTGCGATTCCATCGAGGCCACAAGGCTCTCCAGCGTCGTCGCCTTGCCCGCCAGTTCCTCCGAACGTTTCTTTTCGGCTTCAAGATCTGCGGCATTGCTGCGATTGAGCTTGTCGTTTTCGGCAAGCAGCATGTCCATGCGCCGCTCTTCCTCGATGTTGTTCGTCATCGTGGCGGCAAGATTTGCCTTTTCCGTGGTGGTCGCGGCCTGCAGGGCCGCGAGGTTCGCCAAATCGCCGGCAAGCTTGTCGGTCTCCTTGCGCATACCTGGCACGACGGCGCCGAGCAAAATGGCACTGCGAACGGAGGCAAGCGCATCGTCCGGCGTTACGAGGAGGGCTGGGGGCGGATTGCGGCCCATTCGCTGAAGGGCGGCGAGCACTTCGGCGAGCAGGCCGCGGCGCTCATGTAACGAGCGGTGGATGGCATCTTCCTTGACACCAAGATCGGCGAGCTTCTTTTCGCTTTCCAGCATCTGCCTTTCAAGCGTCTTGCGCCGGGCAGCGGAATCGATCAACGCCTGGCGGATATTCGTGCTGCTCTTGTCTAGATCGGCAATGCTTTTTTGCAGCGCGATGACTTTATCGGATGAAAGACTGATCGTTTTCGACAGCGCTTCGAGCTCTGCGCGGGTTTCGTCCCGCTTCCTTGCGAGCTCTGCGGCCGGATCGGGCGGAACCTCATCCGGGGCGGTAGCCACGTCGGTTGCCGCATTGGGAGTAGCGGGCTCCTGAGAACTTTCGGCCGCTGGCGTCTGGACCGGCGCGTCCTGAGCAAATGCACCGGCTCCGCCGAGATCGGACTGAGCGAAAATTGCCGTCGCGCCGAGGCCGGCCGCCAGTACGGGCAGGATCAGTCTCTTTCGCTTAGGGGCAGTTCTCGTCATGCGCGTTCAGGGTAACTCTCAAATCGCGCGGAGACTAAGCCGATTTGGCATCATTTGCCAGAACGATTGGCAAAGAGAGCCGCGCTTGGCAAGACACGGCTTCGTGACCGTCAGGCGCGATGATAGGGATGACCGGCAAGGATGGTCACGGCCCGGTAAAGCTGTTCCGCGACGAGTATTCTAACGAGCTGATGCGGCCAGGTCATCTTGCCGACGCAGAGAATAAGGTCGGCTCGGTCGTAAAGCGCGGGATCAAGGCCGTCGGCGCCACCGATTGCAATCATCAGGTCGCGCTTGCCTTGATCGCGGTAGGTACCCAGCAGATTTGCAAAAGCTTCGCTATCCAGTGCCTTGCCGCGCTCGTCGAGGAGAATAAGGATGCTGCCCTCGCCAAGCGTCTTTTGAAGCATGGCCGCCTCTTCGCGCTTGCGCGTTTCCGCATTCGAGGCGCGGCTTTCAGCGACTTCTGCGACGCGGGAAAATTCCAGGCCGACTCCAGGACCAGCCTTGGCAAAACGTTCGAAATAACGGGCCGCAAGATCTTTCTCGGGGCCGGACTTCAGCCGTCCCACCGCAAAAAGACCCACACGCATTCATCCGCTCCCGTCACGCCTCAAAGGGCACAATACCAAGATGTGCCGGTCCTCATGTTGCCGGCTATTCTGTGCCTCGTTTCAGGCGCCGGATAAACGGTCCGGACGGCCTGTCAGTGCCGCGTTTCTTCCATATCCGGAGCTGCCCACATCTTTTCGATGTTATAGAACTCGCGGATTTCAGGGCGGAAAACGTGCACAATAATATCGCCGGTGTCGATCAAAATCCAATCGCCACCTTCCTGACCTTCGACACGGGCTGTTCCGAAGCCTTCGTCCTTCAGGTCGGTGAGGAGGTGATCCGAGATCGCCAGGACATGGCGGTTCGATCGGCCGGAGACGACGACCATGTAGTCGCCCAGCGCAGATTTCCCAGCAATGTCGATGGTAACGATATCTTCTGCTTTAGAGTCCTCAAGGCTCGTGAGGACGGCTTGCAGGGCGCGGGCGGCGGCATCGGCGCCACTTTCCGGGCTCTTCGGGACAACGGCGAGCGCTCTTCCCTTGGCTTGTACTGTTGTCAGTGCTTTTCCTTTCTTGGAATAACAGAACATGCACATCACTGATTTGGACGAACCAAATCATGAGTTAAGATAGGCATCAAACCATTAATCTTTCAAGACACGCGCTCCGTTTCATTCAGCGAAGCTTAAGTTCGCCCAAAAAATTTGTCTCACCACGATGGAGGAGGGGTTGTGTACAGCGCGGTCGGCCAAGCGTAAAGTATTGGCGATTTTCGGGAATTGTAGAACTGCATGGACACTACCGCCAAACATCAAATCGTTCCCATCCTCCGCATCAGCTTTCCGCAGGAAGATCGGCTGGGCCGCGGCAAGATGGAGCTTCTGGAGCATATCCGCGAAACGGGCTCGATTTCGGCGGCGGGCAGGGCGATGGATATGTCCTACCGTCGCGCCTGGATTCTGGTCAGCGACATGAACCGAATGTTCAGCGAACCGGTGGTCGAATCCCAACGCGGCGGACAAAAGGGCGGCGGTGCGGCCCTGACGCCCTTTGGCGAGGAACTGCTCTCACGTTTCCGGCGCATGGAAGCGACAGTGCGGGCTAGCCTGGCGAGCGATCTCGCCTGGCTCGAAAGCAACCGCCGATCGGTCGACGCGCCGAGCAACAATCAAGGCTGAAGCGCGACTGATTTGACGACGGCAAAGACTGGCTTGCCGGATGCAAGGTCAAGCCTCTCGGCGGATAGCGCCGTGATCCGCGACAGGATGATATCGCCGCCGCAATCGATCTCGACTTCGACCGTTCCGTCGTCCTCCGGCGACATCTTCCGTACGCTTCCCTCTATGATATTCAGGGCGCTCAAACCCTCAGGCCTCGTGGTCGCCAGCATGACCTCACGGGAAGGGATGTGCACGCGGACGCGTTTGCCCTGCGACACGCCAGCGGCAGGAACATAAAGGCGCGATGTCTTTAATACGAGCGTTGCAAGGCGATGCTTTTCATCAAGCTTTTCGACAATGCCTTCGAGAAGGGCACCTGCGTCGCGCGGGTCTTCTGCCGCCGAAGGCCGGCTCATCACGTCCGTCGCATTGCCTGCGGTCTCGACCCTGCCGTCGCGCATCACCACGACCTGGTTTGCAAGGCGGGCCACCTCGGCGATCGAGTGGCTCACATAGACGATCGGGATCTCGGTCTCGTCCCTCAGGCGTTCGAGATAGGGCAGGATCTCCGCCTTGCGAATTTCGTCGAGTGCCGCCAGCGGTTCGTCCATCAGCAACAGGCGAGGGGAGGAAAGCAGCGCGCGGCCGATCGCGACACGCTGCTTTTCGCCACCTGAGAGCGTGGAAGGGCGCCGGTCAAGAAGGCTTTCGATGCCGAGCAGATCGACGATGCGATCAAAGCTGCCGGCGCCTGGAGCCTTCGCCGCGAACCAGCTTCCGTAGGAAAGATTGTTTCGAACGTTCAGGTGTGGAAAGAGCCGCCCGTCCTGGAAAACATAGCCGAACCTGCGGCGATGGCGGGGGACAAAGATGCCTTTCGCGGTGTCGGTCAACGGCTCGCCGTCCAAAACGACAAGGCCCTCATCCGGCCGAACAAGACCGGCGATGATGCGGATCATCGAGGTCTTGCCAGAGCCGGATCGGCCGAAAAGCGCGGTCACGCCGGCTTTCGAGGTGAAGGCTGCATCAAGGGTGAAGGCGCCGAATCGGTGTTTGGTTTCGATCGTCAGCGTCATTCCGGATCGACCCTCCGGCCTGCGAGATGAGCCATGAACTCCGAGGCCAGCAGCGCGGCCATGGAGACGACGATCGCAACGACGGTGAGACGCATGGCGCCAGCGTCGCCGCCGGGAATCTGCGTAAACGTATAAATCGCCGTAGACAGCGTCTGCGTCTCACCTGGGATGTTCGAGACAAAGGTGATGGTCGCGCCGAATTCACCCATAGCCTTGGCGAAGGACAGGATCATCCCGACGATGATCCCGGGCAGCGTCAGCGGCAGGGTGACCGTGAGGAACACCCAGAGCGGGCTTGCTCCCAGCGTTCCCGCCGCTTCCTCCACCTTGCGGTCAATCGCCTCGATCGAAAGCCGGATGCTTCGCACCATCAGCGGGAACCCCATGACGGCGCAGGCAAGCGCCGCACCGGTCCAGCGGAAGGAAAAGACGATCCCGAAGTATTGATCCAGCAGGCTGCCGATTGGTCCGCGCCGACCGAAAAGGATCAACAGAATGAAACCAGTAACGACGGGCGGAAGGATGAGGGGCAGATGGATCACGCCATTGAGGACAGATTTGCCATAGAAGCGGCCGCGCGCCAGCAGGAGTGCGACGAGGATGCCGAAGGGTAGGCTCGCCAGCATGGCAACAACCGACACGCGCAGGCTGAGAAACACTGCGGTCCATTCTTCATCGCTGAGGCCGAGCAGGTCCAAGCAGTGTCTCCAAAGAAAGAAGGCTTGCCGAAGCAAGCCTTGACGCTATGTCGGGGCGCCCGAAACCGCAATCACTTCAGAACAGTAAAGCCCTGCTGGGTGAAGAACGGAGCTGCTTTGTCCGACTTCAGGAAGTCGAGATAGGCAGATGCATCCGGGTTCGTGCTCTCGGCAAGCAGCGCGATCGGATAGATGATCGGCGGATGGGAATCGGCGGGGAAGATGCCGACAATCGCCACACCTTTATCGGCGGCCGCATCCGTTTGATAGACGATGCCGTAAGGGGCTTCGCCGCGAGAAACGAGCGCCAGCGCTGCGCGAACGCTCTCGGCATAGGCTGCCTTCGGTTCGACCGACTTCCAGATGCCGAGCTTGTCGAGCGCCGTCTGGCCATACTTGCCGGCCGGGACAGATTTGGGTTCGCCCATGGCAAGCCTGCCGTCGCCGATCAGACCTGAGAGATCGAAGCCCTGCTTGATGTCGACCGGCTTGGCATTGTCCTTGGCTGCGACAAGAACGAGGCGGTTGCCCAGGAGATTGGAACGGGTGTCTTCCTTGATGAGCTTCTTTCCGGCGACGTAGTCCATCCAATTCAGGTCGGCGGAGATGAAGACGTCGGCCGGCGCAGCATTTTCGATCTGCTTGGCAAGCGCCCCGCTGGCGGCATAGGAGGCGACGGCTTCCTTGCCGCTTTTCTTTGCCCAAGCCGCGTTCGCGGCGTCGAGCGCATCCTTGAGGCTCGCTGCCGCGAAGACGGTCACTTTGTCGGCGGCGCTCGCGGAGTCCGGCGCGAGGCCAGCGGCGGCGATCCAGACTGCAGAAATGATGCCGATCGAGCTTTTTATCCATTGGCGAAAAGTAGGCATGTTTGGGAACCTCCAGGTCGAAATATCCGTAGGAATATATCGATATCGCCGGGATGGCTAGAGGGATAGTTGGCGAATGTATAGCGAGTTTTCTATAAATTATACTGTGTGAATATCGGCAATTTTGTACAACATTGCCGGGATATTCGCGCGTAAATTGAGAAAATAACGGTAAATTTAAAGTAAAATCCGTGATCAAATGGCTTGAATTTGCCAAAAATAGTTTATCTACTCTGCGCCTCTTTGGCCGCCCGGCAAACTGAATGGTAAGAAACGAGGATCAACGATTTCATGAATTCGGCGACGCGGAAATTCATCTTTCATGACTTGCAAACGGTCGAAGGATACATCGATCCGCCAGACGCACTCGTGTTTCTTTCGTTGTTGCAAGGCCAACAGGCCAGGGCACTTGGCGGGGGAATTGCCGAAATCGGCGTCTTTTATGGGCGCTCCTACTACCTCTTCAGGAAGATCTGCGGCCCTGACGCAAAACTACTTGCAATCGACCTGTTCGACATCGGCAAGACCAGTGACGGCGTGTCACCCCAATACAGCCGGTTTCTGGAGAATGGCCGGCGGTTGGGGCTCGAGGTCGACGAGAACCTGATTGTCAAAGGCGATAGCACTAAGCTGACCGCGAGTGAGATCAGGGAGAAGATTGGCGAAGTACGCTTCTTCAGTATCGACGGCGGACATATGTTGCAGCATCTCGCGGCCGACAGCCGGCTCGCGATGGATTCGCTGGCGAAGCATGGGGTCATCGCATTCGACGATACGTTCAACCCCGCCTGGCCCGAAGTGACGGTTGGCGTCGCAGACTTTCTGCGAGAGCGAGGATCCGAGTTCTCCGCCTTCTGCATGACGAAATACAAAACATACGTCTGCCGGCGGGAATTCCATGAGTTTTACTATGGCATGATCGCCGACGCGCCGGACCTGACGGCTTTCGACCATGTTGAGACGGAATTTCTCGGCTCTAGGGTTGCAAGGCTGCACAACCCGATCAGCAGACGCATGGTCTACGAGTTGATGGTTCGCTCGGGCATGAGCGCATTTTCCGAGCGCGTTTATCGCTGAGCCCTAGCCTATGCCGCAAAAAGCGGCACAGGATCAATGCAAATAGGGAAGAGCCTTGCGGTTCCTGCATTGCTGCAATGCAATATACAGGCTTCCAGTCTCGCGAGATCATGATAAAACATACTTATCGAAACGGCGATCTCCTCCTCCCAAAGCCGTTAGATAGAGATCGGCAACACTCCTCCTCCCAGTTGTCGATCAAGTTTATAAGCCCGACGGATCTCCTCCCCCGTCGGGCTTTTCATTTGCGCCTTACTCAGCGACTTTGCGAAGGGCGGTCGAACTCAGTGTTGAGCGCGGCCCGTGGATGAAAGTCCAGGCGGGTGCCGGCTTCTTCCACAGTGCACGGGCATCATCCTCGTCGATACGCGCGAAAGCGAAGGTCTTCGCCAATTTCGAGGAGAGATAGGAAAGCGTCGAGCCAGGCCGATCGATGACGGCGATCGGGAAGGTGCGCGCGATGTCCTGCCACTTTTGCCATTTGTGGAAGCTCTGCAGACTGTCGGCGCCCATGATCCAGATGAAATGGACGTGCGGATTGCGGGCCTTTACCTTGGCGAGCGTATTGGCCGTGTAGCTGACGCCCAGCGACTGTTCGAACGCGGTCACCTTGATATGCGGGTCGGTTGCGATCGCTTCGCTGAGCGTGATCCGCTCGGAAAGCGGCGCAAGATGGTTGCGATTCTTCAGTGGGTTGCCGGGTGTTACCATCCACCAGAGCTGGTCGAGGCCGAGGCGCCTTATGGCAATCTCGGCGACCAGCGCATGCCCCTCGTGCGGCGGATTGAAGGATCCGCCGAAAAGACCGACAACCATGCCGCGCTCGACATGCGGCATGCGAAGATACCGTCGGTCCATACCGTCAGTCGTCACGTCAGGGTCGCGTTTGTCCGGTGCCATGTACACGGTACTTGAATGAGGTGAGCTGTTCGACGCCGACTGGACCGCGGGCGTGCATCTTGCCCGTTGCGATACCGATTTCCGCTCCCATGCCAAATTCCCCGCCATCGGCAAATTGCGTCGAGGCGTTGTGCAGCAGGATGGCAGAATCGATCTCGGTGAAGAAACGCTCGACGACGGCCGGATCTTCCGCAATCACCGCTTCCGTATGGTTCGACGAATATTTCTGGATGTGGTCGATGGCACCGGAAATGCCGTCCACGACGGCAACGGAAATGACCGCATCGAGGTATTCCGTCGACCAGTCCTCTTCCGTGGCCGGCTTCATGCCGGGGGCGACTTTCAGCACGGTCGCGGAAGCGCGGATTTCACAGCCGGCATCGGCCAGTCCTTCAAGAAGGGGCGTCAGATGAGTGCCGATTGCCGCGCCGTCGACAAGCAGGCTTTCAACGGCACCGCAGATACCCGTGCGGCGCATCTTGGCGTTGACGACGATCGCTTTTGCCATTTCGATGTCGGCCGAGGCATCGACATAGATGTGGCAGAGGCCTTCGAGATGGGCGAAAACCGGAACGCGGGCCTCGTTCTGAACCCGAGCGACGAGGCTCTTGCCGCCGCGCGGCACGATGACGTCGATTGCTCCCTCAAGGCCCCGCAGCATGGCGCCGACGGCCGCGCGATCCGAAACCGGAACGAGCTGGATGGCATGTTCGGGAAGGCCTGCAGTTCTCAGCCCCTCAACCAGGCAGTCGTGGATCGCCTGCGATGAACGGCGAGAATCCGAGCCGCAACGCAGGATGACGGCATTGCCGGCTTTCAGGCAAAGCGCACCGGCATCCGCCGTCACATTCGGCCGGCTCTCAAAGATCACTCCGATGACGCCAAGCGGCGTGCGAACGCGTTCAATCCTCAACCCGTTGGGCCGCTCCCAAGCACTGATGACCTCTCCGATGGGATCCTTCAACGCGGCGATCGCTCGAATGCCGTCGGCCATCTCGGCGATGCGCTTGTCATCGAGCGTCAGACGGTCGACGAAGGAGGCAAGCATGTCGGAGCCCGCGACGTCCTGCAGATCCTTGGCGTTTTCGGCAAGGATATGAGCCTTGCGGGCAATGATCGCATCGGCCATGGCGATCAGCGCCTTGTCCTTAGCTTCGGTGGACGCAAAGCCCAACGGTCGTGCCGCAGCCTTGGCCTTGCGGCCGATGTCATTCATCAGCGCGTCAATGTCAGGGCTTTGCACAACGGTATCAAGCATAGCTCGCGTCCTTCTTCTGCCTTTCCGATTTCGGATTTACCTGTGATGTCATGACCATATCGTCGCGATGGATCATCGCGGCACGGCCTGCATAACCGAGGATCGCCTCGATTTCCGCCGATTTGCGGCCAACGATCTGGCGGGCTTCGTCCGCGTCGTAACCGGCAAGGCCGCGGGCGATCTCGCGGCCGGAGGGGCCAATGATGGCTACCGTGTCGCCGCGGCTAAAAACGCCAATTACCTTGCGGACGCCAGCCGGAAGCAGACTCTTGCCTGCGCCCAGCGCCGTTACTGCACCATCGTCGATGTGCAGTTCACCAGCCGGCTGCAGCTGGCCCGCAATCCAGGTCTTGCGCGCGGTAACGGGCGTACCGGACGGCGCGAACCACGAGGAGCGCGCACCATTCGCCATAGCCGAGAGCGGGCTATCCGTCTTGCCGGAAGCGATGATCATCGCGCAGCCGGAAGCCGTCGCGATCTTGCCGGCGTCGATCTTGGTGCGCATGCCTCCGCGTGACAGCTCGGAGGCGGCTCCGCCTGCCATGGCCTCGATTTCGGGCGTGATCTCGGCGATTGTCTCCAGGAATCTGGCATCGGGATCGAGATGTGGAGGAGCGGTGTAGAGGCCGTCGATATCCGACAGCAGGATCAGCAGATCAGCACCCGTCATCGTCGCGACACGGGCTGCGAGGCGATCATTGTCGCCGTAGCGGATTTCGCTGGTCGCGACCGTGTCGTTCTCATTGATGATCGGCACGGCGCCGATCTTCAGCAGCTGGTTGATCGTCGCGCGCGCATTGAGATAGCGGCGGCGTTCTTCCGTGTCTCCAAGCGTAAGCAGAATCTGCCCTGCAACGATCTCGTCGCGCGACAGGCTTTCCGACCAGGCGCGAGCGAGAGAAATCTGTCCGACGGCCGCAGCCGCCTGGCTCTCCTCGAGTTTCAGTGCCCCGGAGGGTAGATCGAGAACCGAGCGGCCGAGCGCAATGGCGCCGGAGGAGACGACGAGGACATCGGCACCTTTCGCCTTCAGTGCGGCGATATCGGCGCACATGGCATCCAGCCACGCCTTCCTGAGGCCGGTCTTGCGGTCAACCAGGAGCGCTGAGCCGATTTTGATGACGATGCGGCGATATCGATCGAGCGGCTTACGTGTCGTCATCCGTCCGTTCCTCGTCAGCCGACGCCATGTCGCGGTGCCGCAGCTTCGGCGCCTTGGCGGGCTTTTCGCCGCCCGCGTTTGCTTCAACGATGATGTCGCGCAGCGCTCGCAGAACCTCAGTCATGCCCTGGCCGGTCGCGGCAGAAATCTGGAACGGCGTCTTGCCGCAAGCCTTGGCAAGCTCCTTGGTCTTCTTCTTCAGCGTTGCGTCGTCGAGCACGTCGATTTGCGAGAGCGCTACGATTTCCGCCTTGTCGGTAAGTTCATTGCCATAAGCCTCAAGCTCGTTCTTCACAGTCGTATAGGCCTTGCCGACCTTTTCTTCCTGAGCCGAAACCAGGTGCAGCAGCACGCGAGTCCGCTCGACGTGGCCGAGGAACCGGTCGCCGATGCCGACCCCTTCATGCGCGCCTTCGATCAGACCCGGAATGTCCGCGAGGATGAATTCCTGGCCGTCGATGGTGGCGACGCCGAGGTTCGGGTGCAGGGTCGTGAAGGGATAGTTGGCGATTTTCGGCCGCGCGCGCGTCACGGCGGCAAGGAAAGTCGATTTGCCCGCGTTCGGCAAGCCGACGAGACCGGCGTCGGCAATCAGCTTCAGATGCAGCCAGATCGTCTTTTCTTCGCCGGCCAGGCCGGGATTCGCCCAATCCGGCGCCTGATTGACCGAGGACTTGAAATGCGCATTCCCGAAGCCGCCGTTGCCGCCGGCGGCAAGCCGGAAGCGCTGACCCTCTTCGGTAAGATCGCAGATCAGTGTTTCCTGGTCCTCTTCCAGGATCTGCGTCCCGACGGGGACTTTGAGCGTCACGTCGTCGCCGTTCGCGCCGGTACGGTTTTTACCCATACCGTGCATGCCGATCTTGGCCTTGAAATGCTGCTGGTAGCGGAAGTCGATGAGCGTGTTGAGGCCGTTGACGGCTTCGACCCAGACGTCGCCGCCGCGTCCGCCGTCGCCGCCATCCGGTCCGCCGAACTCGATGAATTTCTCGCGCCGGAACGAAACGCTGCCCGCGCCGCCGTCACCAGACCGGATATAGACCTTTGCTTCGTCGAGAAATTTCATTTTACTTCCATCACCGGTGGTTCTGTACGCGCCCCATCCTGCCGCTTTCGATATAGGCGGTTCAAGCCGAGGTCAAAGATTATCGTGAAGTTTGCGAGCTATAACATACAGTACGGCTTCGGTCTTGACGGGATCTATGATCTCAACCGTATCGCCAGGAGCATCGAGGCCGCGGATATCATCGCCCTTCAGGAGGTGACCAGAGGTTTCTCCGAGAACGATTTTGCCGACATGGTGGACGATCTCGCGGCTCTTTTTCCCAACCATTTCTGGGTCTATGGAGCGCCCTGCGACGTCCATGTCGATACCGGCGAGGACGGCTTCCCGCCGCGCGGGACCCGCTTCCAGTTCGGCAACATGATCCTCTCCCGCTGGCCGGTCCTTTCGACGCGTACCCTGCTTCTGCCGCGCGGCCGCACCGTCACGAAGCTCAACCTGCAGCGCGGGGCGACTGAGGCCGTCATTGATACGCCGGACGGCGCGCTCCGCGTCTATTCCGTTCACCTCGATCACGTCTCGGCAGACGAGCGCATCCGTCAACTCGCCTTTTTGAACGAGCGGATCAACGCGTTTCCGTTCGAGGGCGGATCCTTGACGGGTGCTGGCGAGTTCGGAATGGCAGAACTGCCGCTGCCCGAAGATTACGTCGTCATGGGCGACTTCAATATGGTGCCGGAATCGCCGGAATACTGTTCGCTTGCCGGTACTGCGGACAAGTCTTTTGGCCGGGTTCCGAGGATCGGCACACCAGTCGACGCACTGGCGGCGCTGGAGGCCTATCCGCCCAGGAGCTATAGCTGGATGGACCCGAAGGATCACAACAAACGCATGCATCTCGATTACTGTTTCGTCAGTTGCGGCCTGCAGAGAAGACTGAAATCAGCCTATGTGGATACGCAGTCGGTGGGTTCCGATCATTTTCCGCTCTGGGTCGAGATCGGCGGGTAGGGGAGACGCCGCAGCAGGGCTGCGGCGCTTCGTGTCTGTTCAAGCAGCCTTCGTGATCTGCAGCGCGCCGGGCTGAAGCACGGTCTCGATATGTGACACCATGGTGTTGCGCGCAAAGCTGTAGATCTCGCTGCACCCGCTCATCCGGAAGCCAAGCTTTTCCTGCAGTCTCAGCGAGGCTGGATTGTCCGCGAACACGCCCGAATGAACCGCTGTTTCCGGCATGCGCCGGGAAAAGCGCTCGAGCACCGCCGCAACGGCCTCGCCCATATAGCCCTGCCGCCAGAAGTAGCGATTGAGCCAATAGCCAAGGTGCCAGCGGCCGTGGCGGAGTTCCAGCGAGACGACACCGATATGGGCATCTTCACCGCTGGTGATCGCCAGGTGCCAGTCCGTCAGCGCGCCGGACGTTACCGGGACGAGCCAGTCCAGCGCATCCTGCCGGTCATACGGAGCGGGCACGCGGGCAAGCATGCGGGTGATCGCGAAATCGGAAAGCGATTCCGCGATCGCGTTCGCATCGCTCAGCCGATGCGGGCGAAGCGTCAGCCGGGCCGTGGTGACGACCGGCACGGGGCCGGGCGTCATTGCTTGGGGCTTCAGACGCTGCAAGGTGGGGGCGCTCATGACAGGCTCCCCCAGCTTCTCAGCGACATCCAGGTCTTCCGGTCGAGCCGGTACCATTCGACCGGCACGTTGCTGCCAAGCGCCAGCGAGGCGGCAAGTCCCGAACCCTGGAACTGGAAACCGCACTTCTGGATGACGCGGCGGGATGCGACGTTGGTCACCCGGCAACGAGCGTCGATCTGATCGACGTTTTCGCGGGTACGGAAGACCATGTCGACCAGTGCGTGGCACGCTTCGGTCGTATAGCCCTGGCCCCAATAGGGCTCGCCCAGCCAGTAGCCGATCTCGACGGTGCGCCCGTCGGCATGCGGCTCGACCCCGCAGCACCCCATGAAGGCGCCGTTCTCGGCCTTGGTGATGGCGTAGACGCACTTACCAATCTCGCCATTCTTCGTCCGACGCACGAAGTCGGCAGCATCATTGGCAGTATATGGGTGCGGCATACGCGATACCATTGTGGCGACTTTGGCGTTGTTGGCGAGATGGGAAAGGGCGTCGATGTCTTCTTCGTGGGGCGCGCGCATGACGAGCCTTTCCGATAACAAGACAGGGCAATCGGTCCTTAACCGCTCCGGCCTCAGCCGCTCCTTGGGAGACCTCTGGTCTTCCCGGGGTGACCGGGATTGGTCTACCCTTATCAGTTCGCCTTGCATGTTCAGTCCTCCTTATGGACAAAGAAAAAGGGGAGATGGCGCCCCATCTCCCCTGCTTTCTGGACTGAACCTGGTGCGGTCAGCCGGGTCGATGAGACGCCGGCTGTTTTAGAGCGCTACCGGCTTATTCCGCTGCTTCCGCTTTCGGCATTACAGACACGTACACGCGACCATTGGCCTTCGTTCGGTAGTCCACATTGCCTGCCGTAAGCGCAAAAATGGTGTGGTCCTTGCCGAGGCCGACGTTGGCGCCCGGATGCCACTGCGTACCGCGCTGACGCACGATGATGTTGCCTGCGATGACGGCTTCGCCGCCGAACTTCTTCACGCCAAGGCGCTTGGATTCGGAATCACGACCGTTGCGCGACGAACCGCCAGCTTTTTTGTGTGCCATTGGAGTTCTCCTTTAAACCTTGAGTCCCGAGATCGATTACTTGGCTGCCAGGATGTCCGTGATGCGGACAACCGTGTGATGCTGGCGATGGCCGCGCGAGCGCTTCGAGTTCTGACGGCGGCGCTTCTTGAAGGCGATGACCTTCTTGCCACGGTTCTGCTCGACCACTTCGGCCTTTACCGATGCGCCCTTGACGAAGGGAGCCCCGATCGCTGCATCGGCGCCTTCGCCGATTACGAGGACTTCGGTGAATTCAATGGAGTCGCCAGCGGTGGCTTCAAGCTTCTCGATGGTCAGCACGTCGTTGGCTGCCACACGGTACTGCTTACCGCCGGTCTTGATGACTGCGAACATTGTTTGATCCTTTCATGTTCGATCCGGCTCTCCCCGCAAAGCGCAGGTGGCCGTCTTTTTATCAGTCTGACTTAAGCAGGGATTTCAGGGCGATGCCCGGAACTCTGTCTGCCGGTGAAACCCCGCGCGGGCGCGAGGCGGCCAAGGCACGGACTTTTCCACGCCTATTGCGTGAGCGGGATACGCGACTGTCAAAAACGTGTCAAGGCAAAAGGATGAAAAGCTCTGCAGTTTCGTCTTGCCAGCCTTCCTTTTGATCGCTATGAGACACCCCGCGCCGAACAAGCGCCAACCAACGACCGCGGAGAGGTGGCAGAGTGGTTGAATGCACCGCACTCGAAATGCGGCATAGGTGCAAGCCTATCGGGGGTTCGAATCCCCCCCTCTCCGCCAGAAACTCTATTGATATCAGATAAATAGCCATATTTCCCTAGGGTTCTGAATGTGGAACTGTATAGGGGCACGATCACGACAATCACGGAGCCACGCTGACGGCGCTCCCGTTCGGGGCCAGATTGCTATATTCAGGACCGATTATTTTTCATTGCGGTGTTCGGGGCTCGTAACTCCTCCAACGCCGCAACCTCGAAGCTGCGGCGCTAGGGGCAAGGCAATCCTGTCCAGTTACGATGCGCACGGATCAGGTTGAGCTTTGGTCAAGTTTCAGCGCTGCCGAAATCTCGGCAAGCGTGGCTTTTTCGGCATCGCTCACTTTTACGCCGCCAAAACCAAGGAAGCCGCCTTCCTTTGCGGCTTCGGCAACGCTCTCGCTAATCCGGTAGAGCCAGGTCTTGAGCGCAGTGGCGGCCTCTGGCGCCTTGGATGCGACAATATCGCTGGTCTGCCGCAACACGGCAAGGCATTTGGTCTTGATTTCATCCGGCTTAGAGCCCTTGAGCTTTTCCTGAAGGCCTTCCCGCGCGGCAATTATTCCTTCCGAAGTCTCGAAGTCGCTGACGAGTGCGGAGACGAGCGAGTTCGCTCCGGGATCGGTCTTGGCCTGCAGCAGCGCGCGTGCGCTGGCCATTCCTTCTTTCAGCATGCCCCAAAGTCCACTTGGCTCGGCGGCGGTGACGGCAATGCCTGCCACCATCACGCTTTGCAGCAGCAACTTCCATTCGTCGGGCGTGAATGTTGATTTGTCAGCCATCGTCTCCGATCCTCTTTTCTTGCTGTTCAGCTGGGGGAAGCGAGCTGATTTCGAACGCCGGCCGTGTGGCCGGCGATCGATTTCACCCGCCGTCAAGCGGGCAGGGTCGCAAGTTTTGCCCTTAGCGAATCGACTGTGGGCTTTAGAACGTCGGATACGCCGGGGATGGCCAGGATCTTGTCGAATAGCCCGTTAAGTGTCGACATCATTGGCTTGAGCATGCCCGCAAGTGCGGTCTTTTGCTCTGCCGAAAGTTGTCCGATCGTCGCCGCGACCTTGTCAATTTCGCCTTCGGCTGCCTGCAGCTTGGGGAGGGCTGCCTGCGCCGATGGCGCATCGGTGATGCCGGTGACTGCGGCTTGCAGATTTGTAAGGGTATCCGTGAGCTGTTTGCCCACATCGATATCGCCAACGGTCAGGTTCGGCGTCGGGACCGCACTTTGCGGGACGGTCTGTTCGATTGGCCTTGCGAAGATATAATAGAGCGCTGCCAAGATTACGAGCGCCGCAATGAGCCAATAAAGCCAGCGACGGGGTGCGGACGCTGACGCGGTGCGCTGGCTGACATTGCTCACAGACGATGCAGTTGCCGCCGCTCGGCCAGCTGCCTGACCTGTCGCCGCTGTCGCCGTTCGCATGGAACCACCGAGCGCACTCAAAAGGCCGGTGCCGCCAAGCATATCGCTGACACCTGAAGGCAAGGCGGAGACAATGTTGTCCTCTTGACTGGCGAGAAGACTGGCAACGCCGTTGGCGCTGAGATCGTTGCCGCCTTGCTGGGCAACGCCGCCCATGACAATCGGGGCCAGCATGCCCAGAAGGGAACTGCTCGCGTTCTTGTCAAGGCCAGCGTAGCTGCCGACCGCGTTCGCCAATGCTCCGCTGTCGCCAGCTCCGAACAACGATGACAGGATTTGCGAACCGGTCTGGCCAAGGGACGTCTGGCCATTCGGCGTGAGCATTCCGGCAAGGTTGCCGAGTGCGCCACCCTGCTGTCTCGCAGCGTCGGCGATTTTCTGTGCTCCGCCAGATTGCGCCGCAATGCCGCCAAGACCGGCCAGCAGCGCAGGCACCGCAGCCGCTATCGCACGCTGTGTCTTGGCGGCGTCGAGGCCAAGCGCGCCCGCCAGGCGACCGATCAAATCCGGCGTCAGCAGTTGCATGATGGATGAAACAAGATTGCTGGCCATTGAACTTTCCTCCGCAGCTTCGGATCAGAAACAGCTTAAACGGAAATTTCGCTCGAATCCGGCACTTGACTAAATCCTCCTGCCTCGAACGGAGGGTATTATCTTTTATGCCGGACATATTTCCTGCCGGATGAAAGTATGAAGGAGGCAACGCAGGCGGCGTAATATTAGCATCTAATGCTGTATTTCGCTAGAGAGACGAGTCTATTCTTCGAAAGATTGTGATGGCCTTTGATCAGGTGTGGAGTAATCCTTGGCTCCTCTCTAGAGGCATCCTACGCGTGATCTTCAATATCGATTGGAGATCACATTGGCGAATGTCTTTGATGGTATAAGTTTAGCGTTGGGAGGCGACTAATATTATAAGTTACATAGATCGTATTCTGTAATTCACACCGGATTTTGTTATAAAACTTCCTTATTCAAGAAGAAATTCCACGCGTAACTCTAATACAAAAATACATTGCCTAAATTAACGCTACGTGGCTCTGGTCTTTATGCCTGGTTCTGTTTAGAGTTACTTTAGGCACCAAGGATCACGCACAGGTAATTTCCCAGCTTTTGGCATTGATCCTTGATGGAATACTGAAATCAGAAGGGAGGCGAGCAAATGACGATTGCTTATAATTGCCTTCGAAAGGGATTTCGTAGCGTCAATGTTCTATCGTCGTGATGGCGGAGCCAGGGGATATGGGGGAGCAGCATGAAGTTTCACGAAACGCCTTTGCACGGGGTCTACGTCATCGAACCGGAGCCGCGTGGGGACGAACGCGGATGGTTTCAGCGCGTATTCTGCGAGCGGGAGATGGGTGATGCGGGGCTGGAAAGCCGCTTTGTACAAGTCAACAATTCGTTCAACGCCGAAGCCGGCACCCTCCGTGGGCTGCACTACCAGCTCCCTCCATCGCCGGAAGTGAAGATCGTCCGGTGCCTCTCCGGGGCGCTATGGGACTGCATCGTCGATCTCCGGCCCGATTCCCCGACATATCTCCGGTGGCATGGAGTTGAGCTGACGGGTGAGAACCGGCTCGCATATTATGTGCCTCGTGGCTTTGCGCATGGATTTGTGACGCTCAGGCCTAATACCGAGACGCTGTACCTTGCCAGCGGGTTCTACGATCCGAAGGCGGAGCGCGGTGTGCGGTGGAACGATCCCAAGTTTGATATCGCTTGGCCGGTTAAGGGGGCGCTGATCTCGGAAAAAGACTCCAATTGGCCCAACTTCGATGAAGGTTTTCACGGTGTCGAGAGCCTGCGCGGCATCTAGCCTGTCGGACGCTTTCGCATGCTGATTGGGCTTACTAGGACTTATCGACTGGCTCTCGGCCAAAAAAATTGCCTGCTGTTTAGTCCGGTAGTCCAAAGGTTTGGCGCCCTTCCGATGGTGCGCCGCAGCATGCCGGGCAGATTCGTTCTTTTTCTTGCCGTCCATCTCCTCTAAGTCTTCTCACATCCGCTGTGGAAGCAAAGGTGATATATGGCAGGTGAAACTGTTCTCGTGGTCGGCGGTGCCGGCTATATCGGCTCTCATACGTGCCTCGATCTGGCAAACAAGGGATACAAACCCGTCGTCTTCGACAATTTCTCGAACGGTCATCGCGAATTCGTAAAGTGGGGACTAGCCGAGGAGGGCGACATTCGTGATCGCGCCCGGTTGGACGAAGTGCTCGCAAAGCATAAGCCCTCGGCGATCTTGCATTTTGCGGCGTTGATCGAGGTCGGCGAGTCGGTAAAGGACCCGGTCTCCTTCTACGAGAATAATGTCATCGGCACGCTGACCTTGCTTTCGGCCGCACAGGCGGCGGGCATCAACGCTTTTGTCTTCTCGTCGACGTGCGCGACATACGGGCTCCCTCAGAGCGTGCCGCTCGATGAGACGCACCGGCAGGTGCCGATCAATCCTTACGGACGGACCAAATATATCGTCGAGCAGGCTTTGGCCGATTACGATCAGTATAAAAATCTGCGTTCCGTGATTCTGCGCTACTTCAATGCGGCAGGCGCGGATTTCGAGGGCCGTATCGGAGAATGGCATCAGCCGGAAACGCACGCCATTCCGCTCGCGATCGATGCGGCGCTCGGCCGCCGGCAGGGCTTCAAGGTTTTCGGCAGCGACTATGAGACGCGCGACGGCACCTGCGTGCGCGACTATATCCACGTGCTCGATCTGGCCGATGCCCATGTGCGGGCGGTCGAATATTTGCTGAAAGGCGGAGAGTCCGTTGCGCTGAACCTGGGAACAGGAACGGGGACGACCGTCAAGGAACTCCTCGGCGCGATCGAGGATGTATCGCAGCGGCCTTTCCCGGTTGAATATATCGGGCGCCGGGAAGGCGATTCGCACACGCTGGTCGCCAATAACGACAAGGCTCGCGATGTGCTTGGCTGGGTACCGCAATATGATCTCTCCCAGATCATCCAGTCGGCATGGAACTGGCATTCCAGATCCAATCAGCACTGAGGCCGGCAATTCATGAAGCGGCCGAATGTTCTTCTGATCACCGCGGACCAATGGCGCGGTGATTGCCTTTCGGTGGCTGGCCATGCCTGTGTCAGAACGCCGAATGTCGATGCGCTGGCAAAAGAGGGCGTGCTTTTTCGCAATCATTTTGCTGGTGCGGCACCCTGCTCGCCGGCGCGGGCGACGCTTTACACCGGCCTTTACCAGATGAACCACCGCGTTTGCCGGAACGGTTCACCGCTTGACCGCCGCTTCGACAACCTGGCGCTCGCGGCACGACGCGCCGGCTACGATCCGACCTTGTTCGGCTACACGGATACCGCGCCCGATCCGCGCGGGCTGGATAGAAACGACCCGCATCTGACGACCTATGAAGGCCTGTTGCCGGGATTCACGGCGCGCCAGCTCCTGCCTGAGCATGAGAAGCAGTGGCTTTCGTGGCTCAGGACGCGCGGGCACGCCAACGCGATCAGCCGGGATATCCATGTCCCGGCAGGTGCAGCACCTGGTGAGATTTCGGCGGAGACGACCGTCTATTCCAGGGATGAAACGCAGACCGCGTTCTTGACCGGTGAATTCATACGCTGGCTGGGCGAACAGGATGCGCCATGGTTCGCCCATGTCTCCTTCCTGCGGCCGCATCCGCCATTTTCGGTGCCCGAGCCCTACGCCACCATGTTCAATCCCGGCGACGGGCCGCAATTTTCGCGGGCAACGAGCCATGAGGCGGAACAGGCGCTGCACCCTTATCTCGCCTATGCGATGCCGAAGAACGGCAAGGGCAGCTTTATTCATGGCGCCGAAGGCCAGGTCAGCGACTGGCGGGCGGAGGACTTCGCCGCGATCAGGGCGATCTACTACGGGATGATCGCCGAGGTGGATGCGCAGCTCGGCCACATTTGGCAGGCGCTGAAGGATCACCGTGCCTGGGACGATACGATCATCATCTTCACCTCCGATCATGCCGAGATGATGGGCGATCACTGGACGCTCGGCAAAGGCGGTTTTTTCGATGGCAGCTATCACATTCCGCTGGTGATCCGCGATCCCAAGGCGCCGTTCAAAGGCCACGTTGTCGAGCGCTTCACGAGTGCTGCGGATATCTTTCCAACGCTTTGCGACAGCTTGGCGGTTGAGGCGGAAAACGATCTCGACGGCCGCTCATTGCGGCCGTTCATCTCCCGCGGCGATGCCGATGAATGGCGGGATGCGGCGTTCTGGGAGTTCGATTTCCGCGACATCGCTCAGCGGGAAGCCGAGAGACATTTCGGCCTGAAGTCGAACCAGTGCAATCTTGCGGTCATCCGCGATCAGAACTTCAAATATGTGCATTTCACCGGCTTGCCGCCTTTGCTCTTCGATCTTGCGGCCGATCCGATGGAGCTCAACAATCTCGCTTGCGATCCCGGCTATATGGCAACCCGCCTGGACTATGCCGAGAAGCTGCTTGCGCTTCGGGCACGGCATCTTGATCAGACGCTTGCCTATACGGAGCTGACGGAAAAAGGGCCGGTTACGCGCCGGCCCTGATAAGATTACGAGAGGCGGCCAAGATAATCCATCTTGCCGACCGGCACGCCTTGATTGCGCAGGATGGCATGTGCCATTGCCACGTGAAAATAGAAGTTCGGCAGCGCAAAGGTCGTGACGTATTCATCGCCGCGGAAGGTGATCTTGTTGCCGCCGGGGGCAATCGTCACTTCGTTCGCTTCGGTGCCGTCGAGCGCTTCAGGCGCAAGAGAAGCGAGGTAGGCTTCGGTCTTATCAAGGCGTTCGCGAAGCTCGGCGATCGTCGTTTCGTTGTCTTCAAATTTCGGAGCGTCGGTCTTGGTCAGGCGGGCGACCGCAAGCTTGGCACTGTCGGTCGCGCGCTGATATTGGCCAGATAGCGGCAGCATATCGGGTGCCAATCTGGCACCGACAAGTTCGTTCGGATCGATCCCCTTGTCTTTTGCATAGGTTTCGGTCTTGTCGAGGTAGTTTCTCAGCGTGGCAAGCCCGCGCTGAAAGACAGGAACGGTGAGGCGGTACATGGACATAGATCTCTCCTAAGGCAAAGTGATTTGCGGTTGCAGTGGGCATTTAGGCGTTCGTTATGACGATTTCATCGGCTCGACGGCCGCGCTCATTCAAATTCCTGCGGAGCTCGACGGTGCCCGCAAATCAGCGAGAGCGCGTCTTCAGTGCCCGGTTTTTCGCCATCAGCCCAAGTCTTTTATCCATCAAATAATTTTCAAAGAGGGGGCTGGCTAATTCCGCCAGCTTTTCTATTCTGCCCGCTTGTTATTTGCCCGGAAGGGCAGAGCAGGAAGACAGATGCAGTTCGTATTCGATGGCCACAATGACGTTCTCCTCAGGCTTTGGACACATGAAAGGGATGGCGGCGACCCAATCGCCGAATTTCTGAACGGGACGACATCGGGCCATATCGACGGACCTCGCGCCAGGCAGGGCGGCCTTGCAGGCGGCCTCTGCGCCATCTATGTGCCCTCGGGCGATCTTGTCTTCGCCGATCCGGATCAGAACGGGCACTATATGACGCCGATGGCCGCGCCCCTCGACCGTCTGCCGTCGCTGGGCATTGCGACCGAGATGGCGGCGATCGCGCTCCGCCTCGACAAGGCGGGCGCATGGCGGCTATGCCGGACAGTCAAGGACATTCGCAGCGCCATGGAGAGCGGTGTTTTTGCGGCCGTCATGCATATGGAAGGCTGCGAGGCAATCGGGCCTGATCTTGCGGCCCTCGAAGTGTTTTATGCGGCGGGGCTGCGGTCGCTCGGACCGGTCTGGAGCCGGCACAATATTTTCGGACATGGCGTGCCCTTCGCCTTTCCGATGTCGCCGGATACGGCGCCAGGGCTGACAGGTGCCGGTTTTGATCTCGTGCGCGAATGCAACCGCCTCGGCATCATGATCGATCTATCCCACATTACCGAGAAGGGCTTCTGGGACGTTGCGAGGACGACGGATCAGCCGCTCGTCACCACGCATTCGAATGCGCACGCCCTGACGCCGGTCGCGCGCAATCTGACCGACAAGCAGTTGGATGCAATCAGAGAGAGCAACGGTCTCGTCGGTCTCAATTACGCGACGGCAATGTTGAGGGCCGATGGCCGCTCGGACGCTGAGACGCCGCTCTCCGATATGATCCGCCATATCGACTATCTCGTCGATCGAGTCGGGATCGATTGCGTTGCGCTCGGCTCCGACTTCGACGGCGCCACCATTCCGGATGAAATCGGCGATTCGGCTGGCAACCAGAGGCTGATTGCTGCTCTCCGGGACGTTGGATATGGTGAGGAAAATCTAAGAAAGCTCGCCAGCGAGAACTGGCTTCGGATCCTGGCTTCGGCGTGGAAAGAGAAGAACGCCTGAGCCAAATACTGCTTTATAATCAATCAAGAACAGGGGAACAGACCGATGATGATTACCAAACTCAGCCGCAACTTTCGTGCTCTTTCCGCGGGGGCAGCGCTTTCGCTTCTCATGCTGACGGCGCCCGCTGCCTTCGCGGAGACGCCAAAGGACACCGTCGTCGAAGGCTTCGCCTTTGACGACATCATCACCATGGATCCAGGCGAGGCTTTCGAGATTTCGACGGCCGAAATGACGAGCAACACCTATAGTCTTCTCGTCCGCCTCGACATGAAAGACACGTCGAAGGTCGTCGGCGATCTCGCCGAGAGCTGGAGCGTCTCCGACGATGGTCTCACCTACACGTTCAAGCTGAAGCCCGGTTTGAAGTTCGCTTCCGGCAACCCAATCACGGCCGAGGATGTTGCCTGGTCCTTCGAGCGTGCTGTCAAGCTGGACAAGAGCCCGGCCTTCATTCTCACGCAATTCGGCTTGACGGGAGACAACGTCACCGAGAAGGCGAAGGCGGCGGATGAAAACACCTTCGTCTTCAACGTTGACAAGCCCTATGCACCGAGCTTCGTGCTGAACTGCCTGACGGCAACGGTTGCCTCCGTCGTCGACAAGAAGCTCGTCATGGATCACGTGAAGTCCGTCACCGTCGATGCCGATCACAAGTACGACAACGACTTCGGCAATGAATGGCTGAAGACCGGCTATGCCGGCTCTGGTGCCTACAAGCTCCGCGAATGGCGTGCCAACGAGGTCGTGGTGCTGGAGCGCAACGACAATTACTATGGCGACAAGCCGAAGCCGAATCGTGTCATCTATCGCTACATGAAGGAAAGCTCGGCGCAGCGCCTGGCGCTCGAGGCCGGCGACATCGACATCGCCCGCAACCTTGAGCCGGGCGACTTCGACGCCGTCTCGAAGAACGGCGATCTGGCGACCACAAGCGCGCCAAAGAGCACGATCTACTACGTCAGCCTCAACCTGAAGAACGAGAACCTGAAGAAGCCGGAAGTGCAGCAGGCCTTCAAATATCTCGTCGATTATGACGCCATCGGCTCGACCCTCATCAAAGGCATCGGCGAAATCCACCAGACCTTCCTGCCGAAGGGCCAGCTCGGTGCGCTTGACGAAAATCCGTTCAAGCTCGACGTCGCCAAGGCAAAGGAACTGCTGGCGAAGGCCGGTCTTCCGGATGGCTTCTCCGTCACTATGGATGTTCGCAACACGCAGCCGGTAACCGGCATTGCCGAATCCATGCAGCAGACCCTCGGACAGGCCGGCGTAAAGCTGGAAATCATTCCGGGCGACGGCAAGCAGACGCTCACGAAGTTTCGCGCCCGCACGCACGATATGTATATCGGCCAGTGGGGCTCGGACTATTTTGATCCGAATTCGAATGCCGATACCTTCACGGCGAACCCGGACAATTCGGACGCCGGCACCAACAAGACGCTCGCATGGCGCAATACCTTTGAAGCGCCGGAACTCGACAAGGAAGCCAAGGCTGCTCTGCTCGAGCGCGACAGTGCGAAGCGTGCTGCCATGTACCAGGACATCGAGAAGAAGTACCTGGAAAACAGCCCCTTCGTCTTTATCTTCCAGCAGATCGAAGTGGCCGGCTACCGCAAGAACCTGAAGGACTTCAAGCTGGGTCCGAGCTTCGACACCAACTACGTCGGCCCGATCGCCAAGGAATAATCCGGTAGGATTGGTTCATTGAGCATTGTCGAAACCAAAATGGAGGCGCGGCCCGCAAAGGGCCGGGCCGTTCCCCTTGCGAAGGCAATCGGGCGTTTCCTGATTGCCGCCGTGACGACCTATCTTGGACTTCTGGCCGTCACTTTTTTCATCGGCCGCGTGGTGCCGATCGATCCGGTTCTCGCGATCCTTGGCGACCGGGCGCCGACACACGTCGTCGAGCGGGTGCGGGAAGAGATGGGTTTCAACCTTCCGCTCTACCAGCAGTTCTTCATCTATCTGAAGGGGATTCTTTCCGGCGACTTCGGCAATTCGGTACTGACCACGAACCCGGTGATGACCGACATCCGGCGTGTGTTTCCGGCGACGATCGAACTGGCCACCCTCGGCACCCTGATCGGGGGAGTGATCGGCATTCCGCTCGGCGTGCTTGCGGCCGTTCGGCGCGGCAGCATCGCCGACCAGGTCGTGCGGGTCATAGGGCTGATCGGCTATTCGGTTCCGATCTTCTGGCTGGCGCTGATCTCGCTTGTCGTCTTCTATGCGAAGCTCAGATGGGTCGCCTTTCCGGGCCGTATCGACATCGTCTATGAATATAGCTTCACGCCGGTGACCGGCTTCTACCTGATCGACAGCGCCATGCAGGGGCAATGGGACGTCTTCTACGACGTGTTTCGCCACATCGTCCTGCCTGCCTCGCTGCTCGGCTATTTCTCGCTCGCTTATATCAGCCGCATGACGCGCAGCTTCATGCTGAACGAACTCGGCCAGGAATATATTGTGGCCGCACGCGCCAAAGGCCTTTCGGAAACCCGGGTGATCTGGGGCCACGCATTGCGGAACGCAGCCGTGCCGCTTGTCACCGTGATCGCGCTTTCCTACGCCGGCCTTCTTGAAGGCTCGGTGCTGACGGAAACGGTGTTCTCGTGGCCGGGCATCGGACTTTACATCACCAACTCGCTCCAGAATGCGGACATGAATGCGGTTCTGGGCGGTACGATCGTCATCGGCACCGTTTTCATCACCATCAACCTGTTGTCCGATCTTCTCTACCGCACACTCGATCCAAGGACGCGAAGCCAATGACGGTTCCAGCAAATCAGACGGCGCCGATGACCCGCCGCGAATGGTTGCTTTCCGATCGCCCGCAATCGCGTATGCAGGCCCGTCTCGGACGCGCCTATGTGACATGGCGTCAGTTCGCCGCCAACAGGCTGGCGGTCGTCGGTCTAGCGATCATCATCGTCCTGCTTCTGATCGCCGCCTTCGCCGACGTGATTGCAACACACTCACCGGTCGTCGGCGATCTGAAGAATGCGCGGCTCGTGCCACCTGGAACCGGCGAGTACCTTCTCGGCACGGATGATCAGGGCCGCGACATCTTCTCGCGCCTGATCTACGGATCGCGGTTGACGCTGTTTGTCGTGGTGCTGGTCGCGATCATCTCGGCACCCATCGGGCTGATTGTCGGCACCGTTTCCGGCTATGCCGGGGGCTGGGTCGATGCCGTGCTGATGCGCATCACCGATATTTTCCTGGCCTTCCCCAAGCTGGTGTTGGCGCTCGCCTTCGTTGCTGCGCTTGGTCCGGGCATCCAGAATGCGATCATCGCGATCGCGATCACCTCCTGGCCGCCCTACGCCCGCATTGCCCGTGCCGAAACCCTGACGGTACGGCGTTCCGATTACATCTCGGCGGTCAAGCTGATGGGCGCCTCGCCGATCCGCATCATCATCCGCCACGTGATGCCGCTCTGCATCTCGTCGCTGATCGTGCGTGTGACACTCGACATGGCCGGCATTATTCTGACCGCAGCCGGTCTCGGCTTCCTTGGTCTCGGCGCTCAGCCGCCGCTGCCGGAATGGGGGGCGATGATCGCCTCGGGTCGCCGCTTCATCCTCGATCAATGGTGGGTAGCAGGCATGCCGGGTATTGCAATCCTCATCGTCAGCCTGGGTTTCAACCTGCTCGGTGACGGTCTGCGCGATGCGCTCGACCCCAAGGAGAGCGGCCAATGACGGATCTGCTGACGGTGGGGAACCTGAGGGTCAGCTACCCGACGCGCACGGGCGTGATCGAAGCCGTTCGCGGCGTGTCCTTTACCCTCGGCAAGGAGCGCCTCGGTATCGTCGGGGAGTCCGGATCCGGCAAATCGCAGACCGGGCGCGCAATCATGGGGCTTACGCCCAAGCACGGTATCGTCACGGCGGACAAGCTCGTCTTCGATGGCATCGATCTGCTTTCAGCCTCGGCGAAAGAACGGCGGCTCCTGCGCGGAAAGCGCATCGCCATGGTACTGCAGGATCCGAAATATTCGCTCGATCCGGTGATGTCGATCGGCAGGCAGATTTCCGAAACTCTGAGAACGCATGAGAAGGTCAGCAAGGCGGAGGCGACCGAACGGGCGCTTGCCATGCTGGAGGCGGTACAGATCCGCGATCCGAAGCGCGTCTTCGATCTCTATCCGCATGAGGTCTCGGGCGGCATGGGCCAGCGTGCGATGATCGCCATGATGCTGATCGCCGGGCCGGATCTGCTGATCGCAGACGAGCCGACCTCGGCGCTCGACGTCACCGTACAGCTCGATGTCCTCAAGATCATGGACAAGCTCGTTTCAGAGCGCGGCATGGGACTGATATTCGTGTCCCACGACCTGCGGCTTGTTTCGTCGTTCTGCGACCGCGTGATCGTCATGTATGCAGGAAAGATCGTCGAAGAACTGAGGGCTTCGGAGCTCAAGAATGCGCAGCATCCCTATACGCGAGGGCTTTTGAACTGCATGCCGCAAATCGGGGATGATCGCCACCCGCTGCCGGTGCTCGACCGCAAACCGGAGTGGGCTCAATGAGCGCTGCGCTTTCGGTCGAAAATGTCAGTGTCGCGTATGACGATTTTCTGGCGCTGAAGGATGCCAGCATCGCCGTGGCTCAGGGCGAGTCCTTCGGCCTGGTTGGCGAATCAGGGTCCGGGAAATCGACGCTGCTTCGTGCGGTGGCGGGTCTTGCTCCTGTCACCGGCGGCACTATTCGCATTCATGGTGAGCCGCTGCATGGTTCAAAACGCAGCAAGGCCTTCTACAGAAATGTCCAGATGGTGTTTCAGGACCCTTATGGTTCCCTGCATCCGCGGCAGACGATTGACCGCTTGCTGATCGAGCCCTTGGCAATTCACGGCATCAGAGACAGCGACAAGCGTATCGCACGCGCGCTCGATGAGGTAGGGCTCGGAAACGGCTTCCGCTTTCGCTATCCGCACCAGCTCTCCGGCGGACAGCGGCAGCGCGTGGCAATTGCGCGGGCGCTGATCGTCGAGCCGTCGATCCTGTTGCTGGACGAGCCGACATCGGCACTTGACGCTTCGGTCCAGGCGGAAGTGCTCAATCTCCTGGAGCAGATCAGACGCGACCGCAAGCTGACCTTCGTGATGGTGAGCCACGATCTCGGTGTTGTTACTCATATGTGCGAAAGGCTTGCCGTGATGCGCAACGGCGCGGTCGTGGAACGGCTGACCTCCGGCCAACTGGCCAATGCGGATGTTCAAGAAGACTACACGCGAAATTTAATGATCGCGAGCAAGGGCTTCGTCAAAGCCTGAAACCCGGATTTTATCAAGTATTTGAAATGCTTGGATGTGCCTGTGTGTTAAGGTTAAATGCCCGTTAAAAGACGACCATTCGGCTAGACTATTGACAGCGGCTTTTCATCTGTCATGATCCTGTTAACGCTTGTTAGCTTTCGTGATCGTGGAGGTGACGCATGTTCTTTCTCGGCGGGATGACCATGGGATATCTCGACCCTCCGGCTAAGGCTGGACGTACCGAACGGGCACCCATTTCCATTCCTGCGGAGAAAGACCGCCGATTGATCGAAGCTTCCGGTGCCCAACGGGAAGAAAATGCGATCGAGCGTTCATTGATCTGGGCATGGCGCACGCTTTGCTGAGCCAATCGTCGGGTGCGGGTTAGATTTTCCATCCTCTGCGCCTTGGAAGGAAATTTATCTCTACCTATCATATAGAGAATATAGGAATGTGGCGGCGATTGACCGCGGCATCAACGAAAACAAGACGGAGGCAACACATGGCAGACCTGGGTATTTCGCATACTCACGCGAACCATTATAGTTCCGCACCGGCAAAGAAGCTGACGTCGACGCGTCACAAACTTCATCTCGCACTGAACGCGACGTTGGTCGCTGCGGCGTTCGTCTTCGTTGCAGCATTGGTCTGCGGCCTTATCAGTTGACGATTATGCTGGGCCTTGCCAGCACACTCATCCTACATAGCTTACGCAGCATTCTGGCCTTGCAGATTGTCGGGCCTTGAATGCCCCCTAGACGAGGCGGGAGCTTTGGTCGGAAACAACGATCCGCCTGACGTACCGCCTGAACTCCCCTGAGAAAATGGAAAATGCGATGGCTGCGCGAAACGTTCGGACATGCGTCCGAGCGATATCGCCAATTGTCGCGCGGTGATAAATTGAAGTCCGGTGCCACAACGGTGCCGGATTTTTCTTTGAGTAACTCCAAGCTACAGAAATGACGCGAAGGGTGCAGCGCAATTGATGTCTCTTGACTTGAATTATCGCGATGGTGTCCAACTTTCCGGAGTGCCTCTTGGGGTGGAGTCAAAAGGCAGCAGTGGCCGGCGGGGGGCACGCAGCAGATCGAGCCTAAACCCGTTTAGTATTGAGGATCTGCGTCCCTTGCGTCTTTATGCAATGGCTTTGGACCGTTCATGCGACAGTCATAATTGCCGGTGCAAAAGGCTAGCGAAATTATCATAACGTTGTTTGGATCCAGAACCGAACCCATGACCATTTCCATTCCGTCTTCAGCGTCCTCACGCGAGTCCGAAACGAAGCACATCGATTACGGCGATGCGATCCGCTCGACCTATCTCTCCATTGAAGACATCAAGGCGATGGGTGCTGCGGTCGCTCGCAAAAGCGTCGTTTCGCTGCCGGGTTTTGCGCCGTTCGATTTCTTCGCGCGGCACAAGGAGAACGAGAAGGAAATCCTGCGCGTCTATCGCACAACCGCGACCGACGTGGAATCAGGCGAGACCATCACGCCCGCCGCAGAATGGCTTCTCGATAACCATTACATCGTCGAAGAGGCCATCCAGGAGATCCGCCGGGACTTCCCGCGGCGCTTCTATCGCGAATTGCCGACGATCAATGTCGACGGTGTCCAGATGCCGCGCACGCTGGTGCTCGCCTGGCTCTATGTCGCCCATACCCACAGCACGGTTTCGCAAGAGAGCCTGACGGCGCTTGTCGACGGTTTCCAGCAGAGCGAAACGCTGCGCATCGGTGAGCTCTGGGCGTTGCCGTCGCTCGTCCGCTATGTGCTCGTCGAAAACCTCCGCAGGATTTCGAGCCGCGTCGAACACAGCCGCCGCTTGCGTCGCCGCGCCAACGAAGCCGCCGACGAACTCGTGCGCCTGACCGATCCGGCGAGGGCTGCCGACTATCTGAGAACGCTGGAACCGCTTGCCGAGGACAATACCTTCTCGACGCAGTTCCTCTACCGCATGCGCGACGGTTCGCAGGCTTCCAGTCTTGCGATCGCCTGGCTCGACGAGCGCCTACAACTGCTCGGCCGTGACACCGAAGAAGCGACAATGGCGGAACACAGCCGCCTATCCTCCGGCAATGTCACGATGGGCAACATCATCCGGAGCCTTCGCGAGATCGACGACACGGAGTGGTCGGTCTGGGTGGAGCAGGTCAGCCACGTCGACAAGCTGCTTTGGGAGAATTCCGACTACGGTGCACTCGATTCGGGGTCGCGAAACAAATACCGCAAGCAGATTGAAAAGCTCGCCAAGCGCTCGCCGCTAACGGAGATGGAAATCGCTCAGCTGGCGCTCGACATGACTTCCGAAGCGAGGGCTTCCGAGGAGCCGCAGCCGCATGAGCCGAATGTCGGTGGCTTCCTCACCGGCATGCACCGGCCGAAATTCGAGGCGCGGGCCAATTATCGGCCGACAATCGCCCAACATCTTGTTCGAGCAGTCCGCAAGCTCAACTGGCTGTCGATCGCGGCTCCCGTCTTCCTGCTCACCATCATCGCAATGGCGATCGTTGGGCACTTCATGGCGGCCGCAGGCATGGGCGCTTTCGCAATCGCAGTGCTGCTCGTCATGTTCTCGCTTCCGGCATCGGAGGGGGCGACAGGCCTGTTCAATACTCTGCTGTCTTTCTTTGTAATACCGGCGCGGCTTGTCGGCTATGAGTTCAAGGAAGGCATTCCGAAGGACGCGCGCACGCTTCTGGCGGTGCCATGCCTTATTTCCAACCGCGACAGCGTCGACGAACTGGTTCGCAATCTCGAGGTTCACTACCTCGCCAATCCGCGCGGCGAAATCTATTTCGCGCTGCTGAGCGACTGGCCGGATAGCGCCGTTGAAGAGACGGCGAACGATCTCGAAGTGCTGGACTATGCCCGCCGCGAGATCGCCAATCTTTCAGCCCGCTATGCCTATGATGGCAAGACACGCTTCTATCTCCTGCATCGCCGCCGCATTTATAATCCGTCCGAGGGCGTCTGGATGGGCTGGGAGCGCAAACGCGGCAAGCTGCACGAACTGAACATGCTTCTGCGTGGCGACAGCGACACGACCTATCTGCCGGGCGCCAACGTGGCTCCCGCCGATGTTCAGTACGTCATGACGCTCGATTCCGACACGCGCCTGATGCGCGATGCGGTCACCAAGCTTGTGGGCAAGCTCTATCACCCTATCAACCGTCCGGTCATAAATCCGAAAACCGGCCGGGTCGAAAGCGGCTATGGCGTGCTGCAGCCGCGCGTGACCCCGTCGCTGACGACCGGAAAGGACGCCTCGGTATTCCAGCGCGTCTTCTCCATCAACCGCGGTCTCGACCCTTATGTGTTTACGGTTTCCGACGTCTATCAGGACCTCGCGGGCGAGGGCACGTTCACCGGCAAGGGGCTCTACCACGTCGATGCCTTTGAAGCTTCGCTGAAGGGCCGCATCGAGGAGAACTCGGTTCTCAGCCACGATCTTCTCGAAGGCTCGATGGCGCGCTGCGCGCTCGTGACTGATCTCGAGCTGGTCGAAGATTTCCCGGTCCGTTACGAGGTCGAGACCTCGCGCCAGCATCGCTGGGCGCGCGGCGACTGGCAGCTTCTTCCGTATATGTTTAATCCGAAATACGGCGTCACCGCCCTCGGGCGCTGGAAGATGTTCGATAACCTGCGCCGGTCGCTGACGCCGATCGCCTGGTTCTTCGCCTCCGTGCTCGGCTGGTATTTCATGAGCCCGCTTGGGGCGCTCGTATGGCAGATACTTCTGATCTTCTGCCTCTTTGTCGCGCCGACGCTCTCGCTCATCCACGGCATCATTCCGCGTACCAGCGATATTGTCGCGCGCGCACATCTCTATACCGTCTGGTCGGACATCCGCGCCGCCAACGCTCAGGTCGCCCTTCGTATCGTCTTCATTGCCGACACGGCGTGCATGATGGCCGATGCGATCGGCCGTTCCCTTTATCGTCTCTCCGTCAGCCATAAACTGATGCTGCAGTGGCGTACCGCCGCTAGCGTGCAAGCCCGCGGGCAGGGAACGATACTCTCCTACTACAAGGCGATGTGGCATGCGCCGGTGCTTGCCCTGCTTGCTCTCGGCTTTGCCGCGCTTTCCGGGGACAACGCGTTCCTCGTCGGCATTCCGTTTGCCTTGTTGTGGATCCTGTCGCCGCTCGTTGCCTGGTCTGTCAGCCAGTCGGCGGAAACCGAAGACCGGCTCGAAGTTGCCGACTCGGTATCGAGCGAACTCAGAAAGATTGCCCGCCGGACCTGGCGTTATTTCGAAGCGTTCACGACGGCGGAACAGAACTACCTGCCGCCGGATAACGTTCAGGAGACGCCACACGTCATCGTCGCGACCCGAACCTCGCCGACCAATATCGGGGTCTATCTGCTCTCGGTCATTTCCGGCCGCCAGTTCGGCTGGTTTTCGTTCGAAGAGACGATCGAGCGGCTGGAACGGACAATCGCCACCATCGACAAGATGGAAAAGTACCGCGGCCATCTCTTCAACTGGTATCACACCGATACGCTGCAGACCCTCGGGCCGCGATACGTTTCCTCGGTCGACAGCGGCAACCTTGCCGGTCACCTGATCGCTGTTTCGTCGGCCTGCCGCGATTGGGCCGAGGCGCCTTCGGCTCATATGCAGGGCAACCTCGACGGTGTAGGCGATACCGCCGGTATCCTCGGCGAAGTGCTCGCCGTTCTCCCGGATGACCGCAAGACCATCCGTCCGCTCCGTCGCCGCCTGGAAGAGCGGATCGTTGGCTTCCAAAACGCGCTCGCCGCCGTCAAGCGCGAGCACGAGTTCGCCTCCATCCGCGTCATCAACCTTGCCGTTCTGGCACGCGACATCCAGAAGCTTGCAGCGAACCTCGATCACGAAGTTAAATCAGCACAAAGCGCCGAACTCACCCGCTGGGGGGAGTCTCTCGTGAAGGTCTGTGAAGCGCATATTGCCGACAGCACATTCGACCTTTCCAATATCGATGCTTTGCGTCCGCGTCTGATCGCTCTCCGCGAAAAGGCCCGCGATCTCGCCTTCTCGATGGATTTCAGCTTCCTATTTCGTCAGGAACGCCGTCTTCTCTCGATCGGCTATCGTGTCGAAAGCGGCGAGCTCGACCAGGCCTGCTACGATCTGCTGGCATCGGAATGCCGCCTCACCAGCCTTTTCGGCATCGCGAAGGGCGACCTGCCGACCGAGCATTGGTACCGCCTGGGCCGCCAGGTCGTGCCGGTGGGTTCGCGCGGCGCGCTGGTCTCCTGGTCCGGCTCGATGTTCGAATACCTGATGCCGCCGCTGGTCATGCAGGAGCGGGGTGGGGGTATTCTCAATCAGACCAACAACCTGGTCGTGGTCGAGCAGATGAACTATGGACGCAAGCTCGGCATCCCATGGGGTATTTCGGAAGCGGCCTTCAACGCCCGTGACCATAACCTCAACTACCAGTACACGAACTTCGGCGTGCCTTCGCTCGGCCTGAAGCGCGGTCTGGGGCACAACGCCGTCATCGCGCCCTATGCTTCGATCCTCGCCAGCCAGTACGATCCGCAGGGCGCACTCGAAAACCTGCAGCGCCTGCGCAACGTCGGCGCGCTCGGCAAGTTTGGCTTCCACGATGCCGTTGACTTCACGCCGACGCGTGTGCCGGAAGGCAAGAAATGCGCAGTCGTCTACAACTACTATGCTCACCACCACGGAATGTCGATTGCAGCTATCGCAAACGTGGCGTTTAATGGGCATCTGCGCGAACTCTTCCACTCCGATCCGGTGATCGAAGCGGCTGAGCTGCTGCTGCAGGAAAAGGCGCCACGGGACATTCCTGTCATGAGTGGTAAGCACGAATCCGATACGCCCGCCAGCATCCAGGACGATCTGCTGCGGCCGGAGCTTCGCAAGATCTCCGACCCGCTTTCGCGGGACCGCGAACTCGTCTTCCTGTCCAATGGTCACTATTCGATGATGCTGACCGCAACCGGTGCCGGCTATGCGCGCTGGAACGGCCAGGCCGTCACCCGCTGGAAAGCCGATCCGACGGAAGACCGTTGGGGAAGCTTCATCTTCCTGCGCGATACCACGACCAACGAATGGTGGTCGGCAACGGCTGAGCCGAAAAGCGTCGAAGGTGAAAAGGTCAACGTGCTCTTTGCCGACGAAAAGGCGGAATTCACGAAAGTCGTCGGCGACCTAAGCAGTGAAGTGGAATGCATAGTCACGACGGAACACGATGCGGAGGCCCGCCGTCTGACGTTGTTCAACACGGGCTCCGAAGACCGCTTCATCGAGGTCACCTCTTATATGGAGCCGGTGATCGCATCGGATGACGTGGACAACGCGCATCCGGCCTTCGCCCGTATGTTCGTGAAGACGGAATTCGGCAAGCGCGGCGATATCATCCGCGCCGAGCGCCAAAAGCGCGACCCGAATGAACCGAATATGAGCATCGCCCATCTGATCGTCGACGGTTCGGGTCCTGCCCGCCAGACGGAGTTCGAAACCGACCGCCGCAAGTTCCTCGGCCGCGGCCGGAGCCTCGCGGATGCTGCTGCCTTCGATCCTGGTGCAACGTTGTCGGGCACCGACGGCTTCACGCTCGATCCGATTCTGTCGCTGCGCCGTACCCTCCGCGTGCCTGCGGGCAAGAAGGTCAGCGTGATCTTCTGGACGATCGCCGCTCCCAGCCGCGACGAGGTGGACAAGGCTGTTGAACGCTATCGCCACGCTGATGCCTTCAACCACGAGCTCGTCCAGGCATGGACGCGCACGCAGGTGCAGATGCGTCATGTCGGCGTGACGTCGCAGCAGGCTGCGGCCTTCCAGCATCTCGGCCGGTATCTGGTTTATCCGGACATGGATCTGCGTGCCGATGCTGCAGTCGTCCAGGCGGGCATGCAGTCTCAGTCATCGCTCTGGCCGCTCGCGATCTCCGGCGACTTTCCGATCTTTACGCTGCGCATAGACGATGACATGGACCTCGAAATCGTTCGCGAGGCCCTTCTGGCGGAGGAGTATCTTCGCTCGCGCGGGCTCACGGCCGATCTCGTCATCATGAATGAGCGCGCATCCTCCTATGCGCAGGATCTGCAGCACGCCGTCGACCAGATGTGCGAGAACGTCCGCCGAATTGGTCAGGCCGATGGTCTGCGCCAGCATATCTTTGCCGTCCGCAAGGATTTGATGGAGGAGGCGACGTATCACGCCCTGATCTCCGCTTCGCGTGTCACCCTCCACGCGAAGAACGGCAAAGTTGTCGATCAGATCAACCGCGCGGTTGCGCTTTCTGCGCCTTCGAAAGAAGAGCCTCAAGAAATGGAACGCGCGGAGCGCAAGGCGCCGGTTAAGCGTGTAGCCGCCATCGTGCAGCCGAAGCCCGCGCCGCTTGAGATCGAAGACAAAGGCGACCTCGACTTCTGGAACGGCTTTGGCGGTTTTGCCCGCGACGGCCGCGAATATGTCACCCGCCTCGCCGGCGGCACGGCGACACCGCATCCCTGGATCAATGTGATCTCCAACGAGAAGTTCGGCTTCCACGTATCTGCTGAAGGCGCCGGTTTCACCTGGAGCGTCAACTCGCGAGACTACCAGCTGACCTCCTGGTCGAACGATCCCGTCATCAACCGCTCAGGCGAGGCAATCTACGTCGCCGATCTGGACAGCGGTGCAGTCATGACACCGTTCGCAGGACTTTCGGAGCGGAGCGATGTCCGCTTCGAAGCGCGCCATGGCCTCGGCTACTCGGTCTTCTCCAGCGAGCAGAACGATATCGCTCTGGAAGTGACGCAGACGGTCGATCGCCAGAAGCCCGTCAAACTGCAGCGTGTGCGGCTGCGCAACCTCGGCGCCTCTCCGCGCAAGTTGCGGCTTTACGGCTATGTCGAGTGGGTTCTCGGCAACAACGCCCAGCACACGGCGCCCTTCATTCTCTCGTCGCACGACGAGGAAACGGGCGCGCTGATTGCGACCAACCAGTATAGCATCGACTTTTCGAGCCGGGTTTCGTTCTTTGCTGCGAGCGAGAAGCCGTCCAGCTTTACGGTAAGCAGACGCGAATTCATCGGTAAGGCTGGTACGGTCCAGGCTCCGCAGGCGCTCAAGCCGTCCGTCGCGCTTTCCGGCGTTACTGACCTTGATGGCGATCCGGCGGCTGCGCTTGCATTCGATATCGAAATCGGTGCCGGCGAAGAGCGTCATGTCACTTTCTTCCTAGGCGACACCGGCTCGAAGGAGGAGGCTCAGGCGTTGGTCGCGGATATCCGCAAGACGTCGATCGAAGACGCCGTCCAGGCAAACCGCGACTTCTGGCAGGGCTTCACCGGCAAGGTGCAGATTTCGACACCGAACGCGGCGATGAACAATCTGATCAATACGTGGTTGCCGTATCAGAGCCTCGGTTGCCGCATCATGGCGCGTTCGGCCTTCTATCAGGCAAGCGGTGCCTTCGGCTTCCGCGACCAGCTGCAGGATACGCTGGCCTTCGTCCTTCAGGAGCCGTCGCTTGCGCGCAACCAGATCGTCAACGCTGCTTCCCGGCAGTTCCGCGAGGGTGACGTTCAACATTGGTGGCTGCCGGGAACCGGTGCCGGTGTGCGGACGCTGATCTCGGACGACGTCGTCTGGCTTGCTTATGCAATCCACCACTATTGCAGCGTGACAGGTGACAAGAGCCTGCTTGAGGAAGAGCTGCCGTTCGTCGAGGGGCCGGAGCTGCTCGAGGGGCAGCATGACTCATTCTTCCGTCCGGAAGTTTCGGATGACAAGGTCAGCATTTACGAGCATGCGGCCCTGGCACTTGATCTCGCAATCAAGCGCAAGGGAGAAAACGGCCTGCCGCTGATCCTGGGCGGCGACTGGAACGACGGCATGAATCGCGTCGGAATCCATGGCAAGGGCACGAGCGTCTGGCTCGGCTGGTTCCTGGCTGGCGCGTTGCGGTCCTTTACGCCTTACGCTGAAGAGCGGGGTGACACTGCTCGCGTCGAACGCTGGACAAAGCATCTCGCCGAGCTGAAGGCAGCACTCGAACGCGCAGCATGGGATGGTACTTACTACCGCCGGGGTACCTTCGACGACGGCAGTCTGCTTGGATCAAAGGAAAGTCTGGAATGCCAGATTGACTCGATCGCGCAGTCCTGGAGTGTGCTTTCCGGCGAAGGCGATCCGGATCACGCGGTAAAGGCCATCGACGCGGTCATGAACCGTCTCG